>CAYHFV010000029.1:0-9471 GCA_964356055.1 uncultured Candidatus Saccharibacteria bacterium | reverse complement strand
GACCATCACGCGGGCCACCTCGCGCCCCAGCGCAACCATGCGGCGAAAGAGCCACGGCGGGCAGGTGCCGTAGTCAAGGCCGAAGGTTGCGACACCGCGGTGGAGCATACACTCATTCTACTCCACCTTCTTTCCCTGCCGCCGCGCGCGTGTGTACTATTGTGCAAATAAAACACCCCCGTTAGGGGGGCGTCGATGTAACATGCGAACGTTCTGACACGAGAAGCTCTTCGCGAATTTTCGTAAGGAGCGTGCAGAACGCCTCGTTCGGGAGTGACGTGTCCGGGTGTTCCGGATCGCCCGTTTCGTGAACCAATGTGAGCCCTTCGGTCGCGATGAGCGCGCGGCGCGCCAGATCGCTCTGGTCGAATTTCGCGCGGATTGCCCGTCCGATGAGCCTCCGGTGCTCCTCCGAGCTGTAGGGGATCGCGCGGCCGTCCCACCACACGAACTCCCGCCCCGCGAACTTGCCGAATCGCTTCGCAGCGGCGCCGCTCGAGAGAAACGCCTGGGGACGCTCCTTCGAACTCGGCGGGAACTTGATCCCCTGGATGAACCCCTCGGCCGATGCGCAGCATATGCCGTCCAAAACGAACGGGTACGGCGCGAGATTCGAGAGCCGCTCCGCCCGCCAATCAGGTGACGAACTCAACACATTCAGTGTTTTCACCGATACTCCTCCGGTATGAGTGATTGAAAAGAACCCAATGAGTGGAATGGTAAACGAACCGCGACCCGGCGTCAATTCGACGGCATCAGATAAGCGCGGCAACGAAAAACCCCGCCATCACGAGCACTAAAACGAGCTTCACGAGCGAGCCCACAATGATGCCCCCGAGCACGCCCGCGCCCGCGCGGAGCGATTCGGGAAAGGCCCTGCCGGAGAGGAGCTCGCCCAAAACGGCGCCGAGGAGGGGCCCCATGATGATGCCCAAGGGCCCGAGCGCGAAGACGCCGAGGATCGTTCCCACAAAGGCGCCAGTGACGGCAAGCGGAGAGGATTTTGACCGGCCCGCGCCCATAGCCGGAAGCACGACATCCAAAACCGCGGTCGAGAGGGCGAGGAGGAAAAAGATGAGGAGAGTGACGACCGAGAGAGTGCTAAAACCGGTCGCGAAGGCGTAGAGCGCGAGGCCCGCGAAGGAGAGGAGGACCGCCGGCACGAGCGGAAGGAAAATACCAACGAGCCCCAAGAAGATGAGGACGCTTGAGACGATTGTGAGAATGGTTTCCATCGACATGGCGGTTACGCCGCAGAAGCGGCTTCTTTCCGTTTCCGGTTCTCTTCCATCGTGTCCAGTATCGAGTCGACCCCTTCCGTGTACTCCTGCGGCGAGAGATACCACGCGTTGTGGGTGTCGGCGATGCGCCCCGTCCCCTCCGGATCGCCCACCGATGAGCTGAAGTGTCGGCGGGCAGGTTCAATCCGATTTTAAAGGATTACAGAATTTTATGGAAAATCACCGCGTAAACAACCCGAACAAGGTATCCGAGAGATTTGCAAAAAAGACGCTGAGGAAATTTTGCGCGTCGGTTTGCTTACAGGCACCTGACACGCAGCCGTTTTTACAGGTAACGTATCGTGCCGCGATGCGGTCATTATTACAATAATACTCGATAAGTTTTGCGCCCCCACACTGATCAACGTACGTTCTGGATCCATAGGTAACCCTGCCTTGGACGGTGTCAGTGATGCCTCCATCAAAGTCGGTACACGCGGGAGGGCGGGGCGCGGGAATGACGACTCGAGCGGGTGCGGGAGGGCGGGGTGCGGTAATGACGACTCGAGCGGGTTCGGCGGGATAGCTCACCGTCCCATCAAGATCAATCTGCCGCAATCGGTAAAAATAGGTTCCCACAGAAACATTCTGATCAGTCCAGGAATAGTCATGGGGTATGAGCGTGGTGCCATTGCCTGGCGTAAAACTCGCGGGGAGATCGGCAAAGGCGCCGGCGGTTCCCGTGCGGCGCTGAATGTAAAATCCGTAGTTATTCGTCTCGGTCAAGGTTCCCCAGTCAACCTTTACATTGTTCCCCGCACCGGGTACGACGGAAGCCCTAAAATAGGCGAGCTCGATAGGCAGAGATTCCGAAATCAAAATCGTGGTCTTCGGATCGCCGACAACCACATCCATCCATGAGAGGTACCTGGAGGCCATGGAGTAGCTTTCAGCCAAATTGTAATTCGAGGTGTACCGATCAAAGAGAATGGGTACGTACGCCATCGCGCTCGAAAATGGCTCGTACACATACCCCTTGGCGCCCGTTGCTCCCTCGGCAATGAGATCGGCTATTAGGGACTGTCCGTAGACGGGCGGCCAATTGAAAGTTCTACCGTCGGTTGAAACGTAGGTTTCTGCGATGGCGCCCGGCAACCACGTGTGGTGCGGAATTGCGTTCGTGGTGTGGGCGTTTGCGTAGTGATCGTTGCTCCCCCAGCTCACATAGCCAATCACATTGTTTCTTCTGGTCAGGTACACAATGCTGGTGTCAAGCTCAACAGCGTTTCCTTTTGCCGTGAGCAGGTTTTTCGCAACCACCATGTTGCTATTCAGCGAGGGAATTGAACCATTCCAGTCGGGATCCTGGTCGAAAACAAACGTGGCGGACGAGGGTACGATGACGGGCTTCGGCGCGGACTTGTCGATCATGGCCCTAATATCATTGAAGGTATAGCCATCCAATCTTGTCACCAGATAGATTCCGAATTGCGCGCGTGAGAACGATGATGTTGGCGTGTAATAGTAAGGAGATAATATCCTGCCCGGCTGCCCTATATAATTTTGGTAGGAACTAAGAATCAGGGATAGTTCGCTCTCGACAGAGGCACAGGCCGAATTAGTACTAAAGCAGCTATCTCCTTCGGGCCTAATCTTCAGCGGAACACCCTTCGTGGTTACAAGATAATTAAGAACGGGTTCGAGGTTGTTGTTGAGAATGTAGCTTTCAATTTGGGCGCGGAGCGCACCAAACTCCGCGGGAGTAATTTCTTCGGTGGTGGTAACGTTCACATGGACCACATTCACCGCGGGCACGTTGCGGGCAGTGACAAAGTAGTTTCCAACCTGCCCTGAGAGTGCGCTGTTGTCGTTTATGATAACGAGGACATCGTTGTAATCAACGAGGCTGGTGATAGGTGGTTTTGGTGGTATGCGTTGCGGTACACCCAGCGCAGGCATCTGGTCAAGAAAGTCCTTCTCCGTTGCGTACCGCGGAGCATCTATTGCAGCAGAGGCAACATTCTGCAACACAAAAAGGAGGCCTAGCGCTCCCACAACGACGACCGTGCTCACGAATGCTGTTTTCGAAACGGTTCGCATATACATGGCATCCCTAGTTTACAACCCTAACGCTCTCTCGGCAAGCTGGCCGGAATTCTCAACCACAGAACAATCCTCGCCACTCCGCGGTCGGGCACACAAAAACCCGCCGGGGAGGCGGGGTAACCGTATCATGAGGACGTGGGCGACTTGTGCTTCTTTTCGATAGTGCCAGTCATCTTCCTCAATCCGATAACGAACAACACGGCAACGGTGATAACAATGCCGTACAGCGTTACGAGTATCCAGAATTCAGTGGTCATGAGTACCTCGCGGCAGATTCAAGCGCGGCGAGAAAACTGCGATTCGTGAGTTTGAGATATTGTTCTCCGCGCAACGCTTCCACCAAAACGGGCTTGTGCGGCGGCTGCGTACGGAATTCGCTGTAGAATTCGCCATCGTAGAAGAAACAGTCGCTGTACGGGCCAGACATCCGCACCATACGAACAGTATTACCTTTTCCCCTGTTCCAATTGGGAGTCGCATCCGTGTTCCGACACAGAACCTCTCTGAAGAGCGAGGGATTCGATTGCACGAATCTCGCCGCCGTTCGAAGGGTATCCTCCCTCAGACGATCAGCCCGCCGCTCGAATTCATGGTACTTCTTGATGAGCTGCTTTCTCGTCATCTTTTTTGCCATTCCGTAATTCCTTTCCAAAGTTTTAAAGTGACTAATCAAATACTGTCCCTACCGTACACCCGTCACCCGGGACGCGTCAACCGTTCAACCAACCCCGCCATGCCGTTCTCCTTTCCTCTTTTTGTAAAAATAAAAACGCCTGCCGAGAATATCGCGCAGGCCGAAGGTGCTGTCAAACCGTACCAACCGTCACGCCGCTCTCCGTTCAAGCTGTTCACCCACTTCCTCACGAGCACGCTCGCACACTTCAGGGTCAAAAGCCTCGATCTTCGCGAGGAGCGTCTCAAAGTCGGGCGCTTCCCACCCTGGGTAGGAGACGGGCGTCCGCTCGTTCACCTCGCCTCGCGCACCCCGCACCACATCGCACACCATACTGAAAAAGAGTTCGCTGTTCTCTCCGCGTTTCGGAGTGAACTCGAGATCGAATTTGCGTTCGATAACGTCCGCACCCGGACGCTTGATTGACGGTCCCTCCTCGAAGGAGGAGCCGCTATTTTCCCCATGCCGCCAGAATTTCATTACCTCAAACATACACGATAGAACATCCTCCGCTAGCGCAGGACCACCCGCGCGAAGGGCACTGAAAAAGCGCGGCACCCAGACCCAGACCTCGTCGTAGCGCCCCACGTCGAGCGCCACAAACACTTTTCTCGGAGGCACAGGAGAACCGGCTACGGAAACCATAGGCACCTAGATACGGAAATTCTGCGCGTACTTTCCAACGAGCGGCAGTTCCTCCTCCTTCCCTTGGAGCACGTTCATGATTCCCTTGATCGCGAGGATGAGGGCGACGAGGTTTCCGATCCAGCCGATGACCCAGCCCAGGAGCGGAATCATCCAGACGACCCAGATCACGACCTCCGCGATGAAGAGGACGATGCCCTGCTTCACGTGGAACTTCACGAACGGGTCGTCCTTCGCCATGACGAGCGGGATGATGAAGAGCACCCAGACGTAGGAGAGCGCCGCGAGGATGTTCACCTTCGGCTTCTCCGGTATTCCGGTCGGTGTTACGGTTGATTCCATGTATTGATATATTGACCCGTCGCCCTCTAGTCCTCCTATCGTATCACATCCGCCGCGTCACGCAAATTCGAGGATAAGCGGCAGGTGGTCGGAGACGGCAATATCGGGAACCGTGAACGCCCGAACCGTGACGTCGGGGGAGACGAAACAGTAGTCGGAAACGGAGTCCTCGCCCCGCGGGAACTGTTCGTAGTGGAGGGTACTGCGCGTCGTCCGGACTCCGTACTCCGCGGTGAGGTTCCGCATGCCGCGCGCGATAATGGCGACGCTCTCCGTCTCGGGAAAGAGATTGAGGTCGCCACAGAGAATCTTCGCGCCGGAAACCCGGTCGAGGAAGGCTCGGATGTTCCGCGACTGATCGAGCCGTGCGGGGATGTCTACCTTCGGCCAGGCCGGAATGCCGTGGACGTTCAAGATGAGGTGTTCTTTTCCGCCCACAGCCACGGTCGCATGCGCCGCGCACCCGACCACCCGCGACGGAGCGTACCAGTCGAGCTTCTCCGGTCCTCCCGACGCGAAAAAAATCCCCACATCCCTCACGGCAATCCCCCGACGGACAAAGAAGGCGAGACCCATCACAAACCGCAGGACTCCATCGTGCGTTTCCTGCATAGGGAAGAAGAATGATCGGAAGTCCGGCAGGATACTCTCGAGCTCACGGAAAACATTCGCGCGCACCTCTCCATTGAATGCGAGGCCCGGGGTGCCGGAAAAGGCCTCCTGAAAACAAAAAACGTCCGCCGTACTCGATTCCTCCATGAGAAATTCCGTAAGCGGCTCGAATCGAGCGCCGCCCCAGATGTTCAAACAGACGAGTTTCATCCCGTTAGAAATACGGGCAGGTAATCCTCGCTGACCGGGCGACGGCGGAGAACTTCCGATAACATTGCTGACCATTCACGGTGGTTAAATTTCCAACGGGATTCATACGCGAATGTCGGACGAATGATACCACAAGCCACACTTCCGCGGCAATCAGGAACGGGGGTGCAGGCGTTTCCGCCATTGACATTTCGACGCCGCTCTCGGTGGCCGAAGGCTTCGGATCGTTCCGCGAACACTGCGGCTTTCATCCGTCGACGCATGATACCTGCCTCCTGCCGATATAGAGAATACAAAACACCCGACCTCGCGTCGGGTGTTCTTTTTTCCCATATTACTTCCGCTTCTTCTTCGGTGCGGTTGCCTCCAGCTCGACCGTACACCCCGCGGTCCACGCTACTGCGGTCGCGATGAGCGTAAATGCGGATGCGAACACTATTGCCGCGGATGCGAGCGTCGCGCCTGCAGTAATGGGAAGCGAGATAAACACCTCACCCCTCGCATTCTTCACGATGATACGCGTGACCTGCGCTTTCGCGATGAGCTTCTCGATGCGCGCTATCGCTTCTTTGCCCGAGAACGTGTACTGTCCCTTGTCCTCTCCGACAGTTATTGAGATACGGACCTCCTTCACCATTTTTACCGTGTTCTCCAACGCTTCATTGAACCGTTTTACCCAAAAGTCGGCGGTTCCCAATTTTGCCATATAGGTGCCTCACCTGTTAGTGTTAGTGATTGAAAAGGTGCTGAAATACTGCGAGCGCATCGTACCTGAAAAGGGGGGTGGCGGTCAAGAGGGCTTACGAACGGGGAGTTTGTGCGGTGATAATCGGGTAAACCCTCGCGCCAATACATCGGCTTGGCGACAAACAAAAAACCCCGACATACCGTCGAGGCAGGCCACCGGGCGAATACCAAGCGGCTTCATGTGTTACATCCCCAGATATCGGGCGATCGCTGCCGCAAGAAGCAATCCGAAGGGAAACGCGACTGCCCCTCTCTTGGTTTCAGTGCCAGGGCCGAACCAGGTCATCAAACCCGTTATCACGGTCACGGCAACGCCGCACCAGAAAAGCACTATGGCGACCATATATCCTCCTTTTAAAAACAGAATTGAACAACTGCGCACACGGTAGCGCGGATTGGTCACACTGTCAAGAACAAAGCCACCTTCAGGGAGGTGGCGGTACGCAAAGTATCTCGTGGAGCCTTCCGTCGGTCACGCCGAGCGAGGCGAGGCCTGACACGAGCGGGCGCCGGTACTCTTGTCGTTCCTTAAGGAGCGCGGCCGCGCTCTCCTCGTTCTCCTGGAGCCGACGCGTGAACTCTTCCCTCACGATGAAATCGCCGTCCTTCAGCCGGGAGAGGAGCCCTTCTTCCATTACCTTCAGGACGAGCGGGTCCTCTTCGACCACCTCGGCGACGTAATTCTGCGGATCACCCGTAATAAAGATGATGAGTAGATCGCCGACCTTCTTCGATATCTGAGCCACGTGCCACCTCTTTCATTCGTGTGTGATGAACCGAGAACACCCTACCGCTCGCTAACCCCGCTGTCAACGAGCCCGCGTCATCCCGCTGCCGTGAGCCGCTTCTTCCGTTTCTTCCAGGCGCGGAAAACGGCGAGCGCGACCGCGAGCACGAGGAGGGCAAGGAGCGCGGCGTTCACCCCGCCCAAGGAATCGATGGCGGTTCGCCACCGCTCCCCTAGGGCCCAGCCAATGACGACATAGCCGCCGCTCCACGTCACGGCGGAGAAGAAAACAAGGGGAATAAAGATACGCGGGCGGATTTGGATAAGGCCGGCGGCGACCGACGTGTAGCCGCGCAGGTACGGCACAAGGCGGCCGACGTAGATGCCCCACCAGCCACGGGTCGAGAGAGACTGCGCGAGTTTCTCGATACGCTCCCGCCGCGCGGCGAGCGTCTTCGTCGCGAGGAGCTTGTGGCCGAACGCATGGAAAACGAGGAAGAGCACCGCCGTGCCAACGAAGTCGGCGGCGAACGCCGAAAAGAAAGTCGGCCAGAACTCGAGCATACCGGCCGAGGCAAGGTAGCCCGAGAAGAGGAGGACGAACTCGTTCGGCACCGGGTTCGGCACCCCGAGCTCCTGAAGGAAGACGACCAGAAAGATCGCGAGATACCCGTACTCCTGGATAAAAAGGAAGAGCGCGTCGGTCACCTATGCATTGTAGCAAAAGGTCCTCTGTCCTCGGAACGGCGTTGAAAAAGGCAAAACAAAAACCGCCCCTCGACAAGCTCAGGGCGGTTTCGGTGAGTGCTCGCGCGTTAGGCGCGCGTCACATTCACGGCGTTCGGCCCCTTCTCGGTCTGACCGACCTCGAAGGTGACGGCGTCGCCCTCCTTCAGTTCTTCGAATGCCACACCGCTCAAGTCCTTGGAGTGGAAGAAGAGGTCCTTCGCCTCGCCTTCGCGAGCGATGAACCCGAAATTCCGATCCCTGACGAGCGTCTTGATTGTTCCTTTCATTGCGATGATTGTGGTGCCCAGAAACCCGACTACGTCTCTTGGTGCTTGGATACTATCATACCCGCTCTGCGGCGTCAAGATTTTTGTCAGCTCCAAGGAGCGGGGGGTGCTACTCCCGCTTCTTCGTCCTTCGGTTTTTCCACTTCCGGTTTATCCCTTTTAATCGAAGCCGCCGGCGGGTGCGATTTTTGAACGTGTTGTCCTTTTTCTTCATAGCGTCCTTCTCTGGACACACTCAGTTAAGCACGTATCGGTTTGAACGTCCATCGATAGGCGCAATGAGTGCCTTTTGGAGAGTAGAAACAATGAAATACGCGCGGAGCGAGCGGGGTCCCCTCTTGATTTTGAAATTCGCCATTAATTGTATATAGTTACTTAAAGGTCCTACCGAAACAAATCACTAAACGATTCCATGAAACAAAAAGGAAATGCTGCGTTTATGAGGCCGATGAATGTCAGCGCGGAACTGGCGGTAATAGTCGGCGAAGGTCCCATGCCAAGATCGGAGGTCGTTAAAAAACTGTGGGCGTACATCAAAAAACACGATCTTCAGGACCAGAAGAACAGGCGAAATATCAACGCTGACGAAGGTTTGAAAAAGGTATTTGGCGGAAAAGAGGTCGTCAATATGTTCGAGATGACAAAGCTCGTTTCCAAACATCTCTCCTAGTAACCCTCGAATTGGGTAAGGACAAGGACGCTCTCGGAGAGCGTCTTTTGTTCTTGCATGCTCCCGTTGGTACATAGGTTCAGAACGCTGAACTGGAGGGTCATCACGCAGGGGCTGGAGTTGATACCCGCGTTTGTATAAACAAAAAGGAGCCTTGCGGCCCCTATAGTTAATCCACTCTAGTGAACTCGAACACGCCTTTTCGAATATTGCTGTTGTACGTGCCTCTGAATGAAACGCGGTGCCGCCCTTTCCGAGCGATACCCTCGACGTACCAGATGTCCTCAATTCCGTTCGATTTCCGAAGAAGCGTGACCTGTCCGGCGAAAAACGTTGCAATGTCCGTGAATGGCGGGAATTTAACTGGTCGAGCTGTATAAAACGACACCTCACCGATCGTTCCGCGAAGACAGAGCCACATATCCCAGTCATTAGGACCACCGTCGGTATCTATATGTGATCGACAGTGATGCCGAGTTCAAATACTCAGATCGGAAGAGCAC
>CAYHFV010000028.1:3105-9487 GCA_964356055.1 uncultured Candidatus Saccharibacteria bacterium | reverse complement strand
GGGCCTTATGGCAGGCGATAAGATCCTCCAAATTGACGAGATGCCGACCGCCGGACTTGAGGTCGAAGAGGCGATTAAAAACATCCGAGGCGACGTGGGAACCGATGTCTCCCTCCTTATCATGCGGGACGGGTGGAACGAGGCGCGCGAGTTTACCATCACCCGCGCCGTTATCACCATCCCCACCATCGACTTCGAGATGAAACCGGGGAAGATCGCCTACATTGCTCTCCATAATTTCAACGCGAACGTGCCCACGCTTTTCTACCAGACCGCGCTCGAGGCGGTGGTCCAAGGCGCCCGCGGCGTCGTGCTCGACCTCCGAAACAACCCTGGCGGATTCCTCGATGTGGCGGTGAATCTCTCGGGGTGGTTCCTCGAGCGGGGGAGCATCGTCGTAGTCGAGCGTTTCCACACCGGGGCGGAAGAACGGCTCCGCGCACGGGGGAACGCGGCATTCGCAGAGACTCCCGTCGTGGTCCTTGTGAACGGGGGTTCGGCGTCGGCCTCGGAAATTCTCGCGGGCGCGCTCCGCGACAACCGGAGTATCAAATTGATCGGAAGCCAAACGTTCGGAAAGGGCTCGGTGCAAGAGGTAGAAACCTTGAAAGACGCTTCGTCGCTCAAAATCTCGATCGCTGAGTGGCTCACTCCAAAAGGACATAAGATCAATAGAGTCGGCCTCACGCCCGACGTCGTGGTCGAACCGCCTGTCGAAGCCGACGGCGACCCCCAGCTCGAGAAAGCACTTGAGGTCATCGCCGCGGAGATCGCATCGTAATGCCATGAGCACACGAATTCGTCTCACTACCGACGTGCGGGGGATCGGACGAAAAGGAGAGATCAAGATTGTCCACGACGGCTATGCGCGGAACTTCCTTATCCCGCGGAAGCTCGCCATCCTCGCGACGCCGCAGATTGTCGTGCAAGCGAACGCAGAAACGGCCAGGCGCGCGGCAGAACGCGAGCAACGGAGCGCGGAGGCGCAGGCACACGCGGAGAAACTCTCCAATCTGAAGCTTTCCTTCACTCGGGCGGTAGGCGAGAAAGGAGAGCTCTTCGGTTCGGTTGCCGCAGAAGACATCGAGAAAGAGCTCGCGGCGCGCGGCTACACGAACCTCGCCGTGTCATTAAAACACCCCCTGAAGGAAGTGGGGGCGCATGCGGTGCCGGTTGACTTGGGCGAAGGAATCAGTGCGACCGTCGTCGTGACGATTGAGGCGGATCCGTCTCGCTGAGGGCGATCCGAGGCGGGGAGCTAGACCACCGCAACCACCTTCACGATCTTCCGCGAGCCGTCGAAATGAATCCGGCGCTTGTCAAGGAATTTCACGACGCCGTTCCGCTTCGCGTAGAGCGTGTCGTCCTGCCCCCTCGCCACATTCTCGCCCGGGTAGTACTTGGTGCCGCGCTGGCGGATGATGATCTCTCCCGCGCGGACCACCTCGCCCGCGAACAACTTCACGCCGAGCCTCTTTGATTCGGATTCGCGCCCTAGTTTGGTGGAGCCCTTTGCTTTGGTATGTGCCATGGTTGTTGAAGTTTTCGAGCTCCGGCTGTAGCGAAGAAAACTTCACTATAACCATGAGCATCCAGTTTTTCGTTTCGCTTCAAGCGAAAAACTGGATACCTTCTTATCTATCGTAGTGTACAATATAAGAAACGTTCCCCTCTATGTCAAGCCTTGCCTCACCGCTACAAAATCCTAAAGAAGGCGAAGGGGGGGTGGCGAGGATTCGCGGCTGGTGTCTCGCGCACGCGAAGCTCCTCCTCGCGGTGATTTTCTCCCTTTTCGCGCTCTCGCTCGCGTTCGGCATTGGCTACCTCTTAGGGAGCGAGGCGAACCAGGCACCTATCATTATCGAGACCAGAGGAGTGTAACAGCACTTGACGAATATTTGAAAAGAGAGTATAATTGCTCCGTTCTTTGAAAATCGAGGAATGAGCGAAATTCCAACTTGCCGACAAGCAAAGGCGAGGAGGCGCTCTATTTATCCACTGTCCGATTTGCACTAAGCAGCGATCGGACAAAAGTGCGCCACCAAGCAGGCGCATAAGGAGGTAGGTATGTACCAGTTTTTAAGCTCGATTTTGGGCATGATTTTCAGCATCGTGATCGCCCTCGTGGCGGTCGCGGGAACGGTAGCGTTCATGCTTCGAAAGAAACGCGAACGCAGAGAGGCACAGAATATCCGAGCAGAGAACGACATGTTCTGGCAACTCGTCTTGGGTAGCGATGGAAGCGCGATGCGGCCAGTGGGAAAACTCGACTGGAAAACGATCATAGTCTTGCAGCCCTACGTCGATCGCATTCTTTCCAACGCAGCCGTTGAGTTGAATGTCACATTGCATCGGGAAAATTCGCTCCTCGCCGACTCGAAGAGAGAACAGGCGGTGGAGATTCTACCGAGCGCTGCGCTCAGGAATATCGAGGGAGCGAAAAACAACGTTCGAAGCTCGAAGGAGTACTTCTGGAAGATCGCTGGCATCGCACAACGGCTTGGATTTACGCTCCGAAAGGAATCTGAAGATGGGAATGTGAGTTTCAAACTCTACCTTCCCAAGAATTCAAATATAGTGGCCGCTGTCGAAACAGCTTAGTCATTCAGAAACATCAAAGCCCCCGACGTATGCCGGGGGCTTTCACATTCTCCACCAAAGATAAACGGCATTTCATTTTTGACAGCAAGAAAAGGCCGGCGTATCGTACGGAAAGCGTTCTTTTTATCACGAGAGAGGAGGTGCTATGAATGTCCCTGAAATCATTCTAACGGGGGCGATGTACCTCACTATCGGTGCCTTCGGGGCCCTGTTCCTTGACTGGGTCGTGGACCGGGTTCGACTCGCCGCTCAATTCAAGAAAACCTTCGGGTTCTCCCCACCGATTTTGAAACGGCACAACATCATCCGGCGGCAGTTCCTCCAGCCGCTCGTTGAGGGGGTGATCGGCGACGAGATGGATGCGCTCGTCGCCCGGAAGCGCGAGGCGTTCATCATGGGGAGGTTCGGCGACGAAGGTTTCACCAATCCGGAGGACAAACGCGCCCACGAGGCAGCATGCGAGAGGACCGGCAATCTGATTGCGCTCGCGAAACGGAGCGGATTCCTCATCACCGAGCCGTACAGCCGGTATTGCTCGGCCGAATTCCGCCGGTTTCAGGAGGACTGCTTCGAGGGGGACAGCGAGACCGAGGAGGAATGAAAAAAAGCCGCTCCGACCTAGATCGGAGCGGCCTTGTGTTTCGGGGCGGCAGGGGTGTATGGTGGGCGCAGTCATCTTTCACTCGAAACGGAGGTTCGGATGGGCTTCATCGGATGGATCCTCGTACTCTGGGGAAATTTCTTCATCGGCCGAAAACATAATATCGGATTTCTCTTCAGCATCGCCGCGGAATTCTTCATCGGCTGGAACGCGTGGGAGACCAGTAATCCGTCGCTCTTCGCAGCGGTCGTAGTCTTCCTCGCCTTCAACATCTATAACTATGTTCGGT
Source organism: uncultured Candidatus Saccharibacteria bacterium (assembly GCA_964356055.1). Lineage (GTDB taxonomy): Bacteria > Patescibacteriota > Minisyncoccia > UBA6257 > GWB1-50-10 > JAUSKB01. The sequence goes on along the minus strand of CAYHFV010000028.1, from coordinate 5,996 downwards.
GGCTTCGCCACCCCCCGGTGCGCGAAACCGGCGTGCAGGTCTCGGAGGTCGTGATGCTCGCGTCCGGCATGGCCGTCTTGGGCATCGGCTGGTTCTTTTTCGGTGCTACTGATCCTTAGCCGCCCTCTGGGGCGGTTTTTTTTATCCTACAAAGTGTCTTGACACATTCTACAAGAAGAGTATAACTATGCTGTTCTTTGATAATCAAAGAATGGGTGTCAAAAGTTTTCTCGACGAGCCTCGAGAAAACGGCGCCGATCATACCATCTCGGGTTGGTAAGCCCCAACCTATATTTCGTATCGGGAAGCCCCGATACCGAAAGGAGATCTTCATGGAACTGGTGTGGATATTTAGTTTTATCATTGTTTTCGTCGTGCTGGTGCGGATCGTTCAGTTCGTGGTAAAGATGGGCAGGACGCAGAAGCTTCGGCGGGAGGAAATAAATTTTCTTTCCCGATTAACCCAGACCCTTAAGGCTAGGGTAACACCGGAACTCTTTCCGAGGAATGCGGATGGCTTTCTCGAGTATAAGATCCGCCTCCTTCTTCAGGTCTATGTCGATCAGCACCTCATTAACCTAGCGGAACCGGCAAATAGGTGGTTTTGTCGAGAACAGATGCTCCTCAAGCACGAGGGCACTTATGCGGGTAAGACCGGAAAACAGCTTCTCGAAGAACTGAGTGTGATCCAAGGAACCGTAAAGACCCTGAAAGAGGGATTTTGGAAAGACTGGGGCATTGCGAAGCGCCTCGGGTTCGACGTGCACGAGAAAATCGGTCAGTATGTGCACTCGGAAACCCCTGTTATTGAGTAAGTAGCTAATGTCGGAGCCGCCTCGATCTGTGTCAGGGCGGTTTTTTATTACGGTTGAAAAATCGGGCGTGGCGCGTATACTAGTACTCGGTTCGAGTTTATCTGCGCGGGTGGCCCGTCTCGCCAAGGCTCGCCGAGGCGGACGAAACTGACTTGCCTCACCGAGGTTTACCGAGGTTGGCATCTCTCTATGTGGTTCGTTTACATCTTGAAAAGCGTTCATACTTGCAAGTTCTACGTTGGCAAAACCGATAACCTCAAAAGGCGACTGGCGGAGCACAATGCAGGCAAGGCATACTACACAAGAAGATACATGCCCTGGGAAGTGGTGTATCGTGAAGAATATGATAGCGAGCGAGACGCTCTTGGGCGCGAAAGATATTTCAAATCGACGTCGGGTAGACGTTGGTTGAAGAAAAATATAGGATTATAAAAACACGCGCGGGTGGCGAAACTGGCAGACGCACTACCTTGAGGTGGTAGCGCCCGTAAGGGCATGCAGGTTCAAATCCTGTCCCGCGCACCAATGAAGTTCTTGCCGCCCCTTGCGGCTTTTTTTATTCGAGGTATCGTAGGGGGAGTACCACCCACAATCTGCGAGGTATCGCGTGAACAGAGACGAATGCAAGGCAATTATCAAGAGTCCGCTGAAATCCGATAAAGAGGCGCTCCGGGCGCTCATGGAGTACACCGGCGGGCCGAACGAGGCTCCCCGGAGCGCCGCGGAGACCCTCCAGCTTACGCAGGAGCTCGCTCCGCTCTTCCAGTTCTTCCGGCCGAACGTCGACCCGGAGGTCGTGAAACGCGTCGACCGGGAATACGCCGAGGAACGCCGAGAACAGATTCTGGACCGGAATCCCGATGTATCGATCATGAAGATACATACGACCTCCCACTTCGAGTGAGAGGTCTTTTGTACTTGACAAATCAATTGTGATATATTAATCTGTACCCACGTTCATTCACAATTCAGGAATTTCGTATGAAGAAGGTCGTGATTGTCGCCTCTCTTTTTCTTGTTGTCGCTTTCTTTTTCGGATGGAAGGACGTAGAAATGGGTCGGAAACTCGAGCCGCTTCGGGATACCTTTACAGTTGCGGCAGCCGAGGGGTACCGTATCATCTACTCGGACAATGGGGAAGGGAAACTCGCGGATTACGGTGGAAAGCTCGACCGCATCATCGCGAAGCGCGATTCAATGCTCGACGCCAACGGCTATGTCCTTGTGGGGTACTGGAAGTCCCACAACGGTTCTCCTATTTTCCTTTCATTCTATGTGTACACCGGCGGCCTTTTCTAGGCCGCTTTTTTGTTCCCCGCACAACGTGGGATGAATTGAAAAGGAGTGTTTGGGGCGGTACAATGAAGTCAATGAACGGCTTCTTCACGAGCAAGACGCTCGCGACACTCACCGGAACCGCCGCGGCCCTCCTCCTCCTCACCGCTTTTGCGCTCTACCTGAACCTAGATCAGCTCCCGGGACAGATTGTCATCCGGTTCGATGCCGCGAGGGGCGTGGGTTCTTTCGGACAGACCGCGGACGTCTGGGGGCTCATCGGCCTCGGGGTGGGGATGGTCGCGATGAACGTCGCGCTCGGCGCTGCCTTTTTCGAGCGCGAGCGGGCGGTCTCATACCTCCTCTCCGGCGTGAACCTCCTCGTGGCACTCCTTGTCGCCATCGCGGTCGCCATCATCATCTCCGCGAATTGAACCCATGACCTTCGAAACCATCCTTCTCATTCTCATCCTCGTCGCGATCGTCGGCGGTTCTTTTTTCATGTTCCGTTCGCTCAAGCGGAAACCGGACGACGGGGCGGGCGACAAGGCCTTCCTCCTTCTTCAGAATCAATTGAACAACCTCGCGCAAACGGTGGACGCGAAACTCTCCGAATCGAACCAGATGTTCCACCGCCAATTCGGCGAATCGAAGCAGATCATCCAGAATGTCACCGAACGCTTAACGAAGCTCGACGAGACGAATCGGCAGGTGGTGAACTTCGCCGACCAGCTCCAGAATCTGCAAGACATCCTGAAGAACCCGAAGCAAGATCGGAAGAGCACACGTCTGAACTCCAGT
>CAYHFV010000028.1:0-3095 GCA_964356055.1 uncultured Candidatus Saccharibacteria bacterium | reverse complement strand
TCTCGAAACACTCCTCAAAAACGTCCTCCCGACGGGGAGCTACCAGATGCAGTACGAGTTCAAGGACGGCACCATCGTGGACGCCGTGGTGTTTGTGAAGGAGAAAATTATTCCCGTCGACTCGAAATTCTCGCTCGAAAATTTCAATCGCCTCGTCGAGGAGCGGGACCGCGTGGAGCGCGAGCGGCTCGAAAAGACCTTCAAGGCGGACCTGAAGAACCGCATCGACGAGACCGCGAAGTACGTGAAGCCCGCGGAGGGAACGATGGACTTTGCCTTCATGTTCATCCCGCACGAGGCCATCTACTACGACCTCCTCGTGGCGCAGGTCGGAGCCGTGAAGGTGAACACGCGGGACCTCATCGAGTACGCGTTTAAGGAAAAGCACGTCATCATCGTCTCGCCGACCTCGTTCCTCGCCTATCTCCAAACCGTCCTCCAAGGGCTGAAGGCGCTTCAGATAGAGGAAACTGCGAAAGAACTCCGGAAGGGCGTCGAGGCGCTCCAGAAGCACCTCGGCTCCTACGAGGAATATCTGAAAAAGCTCGGGACGCACCTCGGCACCTCGGTCAATATGTACAACACCGCCTACAAGGAGTTCGGAAAGATAGACCGGGACGTGGTGAAGATCACGGGAAAAGGAATTGGTGTCGAGCCGAACGTGCTTGAGGGACCACGGCGCGATGACGACGAATCCTAGCCAGGCGGAAGCGGTTCTAAACACGGTCGCCTGGTACGGTCGCCTTGGGCGGCCGCTTACGGCATTCGAAGTGTGGCGCGCTTCCGACGCTACCGCGTCTTTCCCCGAAATCGCCCACATTATCGAGACGCTTGTCCATTCGGGACGCCTCCGCGAGGCGGACGGCTTCCTTACGCTCCCCGATGTTCTGAATGGATTCTCCCTCGCGCGCCGTGTGCAGGACTTCGCGGCCGACCGGAAATGGCGGCGGCTCCGCAGGCTCGCCCGCCTCTTCCGACACCTGCCGTTCGTTGATTTCGTATTCGCGAGCGGCTCGATGGCGCTCGGGAACGTCACCGCTTCCTCTGATTTTGATCTGCTCATCGGCGTCCGCCACGGACGCCTCTTTTCCGCACGCTACTTCGCGCTCGCGCTCTTCGCCACCTTCGGCGTGCGGCGAACAAATGACCGCGAGGACTCGAGCCCAAACAAGCTGTGTCTGAACCACCTCGTGACCGAAGCGTCGTATGGAAAGCCGCCGTGGAACCGCTACCGGCGCGAGCTCTACCGGAACCTCGTCCCACTCTCCGGGAAGAGAGACGCGCTCGCCGCGTTCCGGGAGGCAAACCGCCCCGCGGGTCCGCCCGCGACGGACGAGTGCGACCTTCGATACGTGGGAGGTCCGCCGAGCGCCGCCGCACGTTTCCTTGAGTTCGTCCTCGGCGGACGCCTCGGCGACCTCGTGGAGCGCACCATCGCCGCCCCCGTCGCCCGACGCCGGCTCAATCGGTACCTCGCACGGAGAGAGTATCGGGGTCTTTCGACTAGCGCAAGCCGCGTGGTCATTTCAAACGAGGAGCTCGAGTTCCACTTCGATCTCCGGTACGAAACCGGCCTTGCGCCCGCACGAGGGTCAGGTACATACTGAGGGAAGCATCACTCACATATCTAACGACTAGACGAAGATACTATCGTGACACTCAAGATGCGACTAAAACGGCGTTACAAGAAAAAGCTTCGATTCTTGCGTCATCCCGCCGAACCCGAGGATCTTGTTGAACGTTCATACCTTGAACATGGTTTTTCATACCGCCGGATGACGCACACCCCTGACGATCTGCAGGGAATCGATTTCATCCTCCTCTCGCCGAATCCCGGGAAGGTTAACCTCCAGGTAAAACGCTCCGATAACGGGGAGACGCTCGGACTCATTCTGCCGCTCCCAGAGCCCCTGCCCGACCGCTTCGGGTCCCGTCTCTCGGACAGGATGCGAGAACGCATCGCTTATCACGTGAAGCGCCACCCACACGTCCGCTGCTTCCTCTTCGTCGCGTGTCCCTCGCGGCACCGGTCGGCCGAGGAGATCATCGCCGAGATCTGGCGCGAAACGAGTGTCATTCTCTCGATGGCCGAGGAGCAGGGGCTCGTCGTTCCCTGACCGGTATCTTACACCCCGTCCTTCTGGACGGGGCTTGTGTTTTTTAAAGGAGTGTGCTACACTGCCTTTCGGTGAGTGTAGAGATTTCCTTATCCACGTGAGCCGCAAGGTTTGCAGGGAAATCTAAGGAAATCCCTTCCGATTTTCCTCCCCGCGCAAGCGGGGAGGTTTTTTCTTAGGAGCTTGACATTCCTAGGCAGGTTGATTAGACTACCGTCCAGATCATCGCGTCTTTGAGATGCGAACGATCACGAGGATCGTTCCCGCGGACCTTTGTCGAGGTAGTAGCACCGAGGACCGTCAGGTATCGGGTGGACGGACCCCCTCAACGCCAATCCTTCAGAGGTCATTCCGGGACGTTAATGAGAGCCTTGTTTCTCTAGAAACAAGGCTCTTTATATTTTTCTTGCACCTCCACGAGGCTTCCTCTATGCTTAATCCTGGCGGGTAGGTTGTGCACTCACTAAACCAAAAAAATCTAGGAGGCTACCACTACCCGCCCCGTCACTCATCGCGAATAATACCTCGAGCTTTTGGTGCGGGGCCCGCACAAGAAAGCGCGGTCGCTGATTCGGTAGGCAAGATTGGTGATGAGTGACGGGGCCCGCCCCTCCCCAATTTTCAGCGGTGAAAACTGGGGAGGGGTAGCTCCTTTAAGTTTTTTGTGCCGATGCCATCCTTTTTGCAAAAATTCATCCCTGACCGGACGCTGAAACGCCTCGAAGGCGTTGTTTTGTTGATAAATAAGGAGGAACCCTCGGTGCAAACGCTCGGAGAAGACGAGCTCAAGACCGCCTCGGCCGACCTTCGGAAACGCGTTCTTGAGGAGGAAGGGGGCGGAGCGGCGCTCGATGCGGCACTGCCGCGCGCCTTCGCGCTCGTTCGAGAGGCGGCCCCGCGGGTCCACCGCCAGCGCCACATCGACGTCAGATCGGAAGAGCGTCGTGTTTGGATAGAGTGTAGATATCGGTTGTCGCC
>CAYHFV010000027.1:0-9529 GCA_964356055.1 uncultured Candidatus Saccharibacteria bacterium | reverse complement strand
AAAGCGCCGCGGCCTGATGACCCATTCGATAAACTCAGAATTACTCTGAGCAATGTCGAAGGGTGATACTGGCTCCATGAGTGGTGTTTTTGTCCGGCGCGGTCTTGATTTTTTCGGTTACCTCTGCTACCTTTCAGGAAGCGGTACTAGTTCACAATTCCCCAATCCCCAGAGGTTCAGATGAAGAACCAAGTTTCCTCCCAAACCGGAGGTCTTGATTCGGCTCCCGAAACGCGTTCGATATCGATCGATCTACAGGGCCCGATGTGCGTCCAGCGAACGCTTGAAGAAGAAGGCGAGCAGCGGCGGCCAGGCCAGTGTTCACGGCTCGAGAGTTACGGTCAGCCCTCCTGCGTGTGCGGGGGAAAGGTGCGGAGAACCAGCACCTACTAATCGTTCTTTGTATATTCTCTGCTCCAAATAAGCGCCCCCACCGGGCGCTTTGTATTTAGCGATTTATTGACATTTTTAATAGAAAGGTGTAAAAGAGTATCAGTAGCTAACCATTTTTCATAGCATAGAACGAGGAGGAGAAATTATAGCTGATTTTGTGGTTGTCCCGAAACGGCCGAACCCGCCGCCGCCGAAGAAGGTACCTCTCAAAAGTGCTGAAGCACTGAAGGCTGAGCAGATGCTCATCGAGTTAGCCACGCTCGAAGGCGGGAAGGTATTCCGCGATAAGGCAGTTGACGTGCTCAATGAGTTCGTTGTCCTTGCCAAGAAAGACGTAGAGCTTGGGCGACGGGATCGTGCCCAGACATTCGTGGAAGAGGTCCAGGAGGCCATCGTCCACGGCACGCTCGGGCGCGTCATGGACCCGGAGGACAAACGGTTCGTCATCGATACCTTCAAAGAGAAGGTGGGGGAGATCGGTCTCCGGATCGAGATAGTAATGGCGCAAGTTGTGGGGCCGGAAGGGAACCCGTTTGGCTACCTCTCAGACCATCAGCCGCCGCGCTTCGACGTTCACGAACGCCCGTTCCACGATGGTGGACGGGTGTTGCCGCACCGGCCAGATAAGGATTGGTAATTAAGGAAAGGAGGATTGAATGCTACCCATCAGCGAAATTCCAGAGCAGTGCGCGCACTGCAAGCGCTATTTTAAGGAGGGGGAAATAGTGTGGATTCATTCCGAGCTCGGCGCGATCTGCAAGCCGGATCCGGGAAAGGAGTGCGATGCGACGCACTGCGATCCCTTCCGTGTCCCTGAGTCCGAATGGCAGAAGATTCCGTTCGGAGAGGTGTTCGAGCATGACTGAGCTACTTCAGTCGCTGGCGCACTTCCCAACAAACCATCCTCTCATATTCATTGTCGTTGTGTTGGTACTTGTCTTTTTCTTTGGGGACATCCAGTTTGACTCCGACGATGACCCGACTGATGAAGAGGAGGGTGAGGACGAGCTTGAGCCGCCGAGAAAGGCGCGCAAGCAAAAGAAGAAAGATCTCCCCGCGTGAGCGGGGAGTTTTTGTTGCTCTATCCTACACTTTAAATCCTATACCCTGTTCGTTTTCTACCCCAACCTGTCGTTTTTGATAAATACACGGAGCCCGCGGAACCAGATGCGGAGGGCGGAGAAAACCGGCATGATAGAGAGGAAGTAAGCCAGCTCAACAATTCCCTTGAAGACCCAGGCGAGGAAACCGGAGACGACAAAGAGACCGATCTTCGCAATCGCGTACTTCCCCCCGACGGGGAGGATGTACGGGTAGCGCCACGGGCGGTAGGGGAGCGGCAGGCGATTCCCGAGCCCCTCGGCGCGTTCGATCTCCCTGATGATGTTTTTAGCCGCGACCTTCCCGCTCTCGGTTGCCGCGTGAGCGACCTGCGGCACTGGCTCGGAAGAGCCGGGGTAGCGGATGTCGGCATTGTCGCCCGCGACATAGATGCCGTGGAGCTCGTGCCCGTCGGAAGAGGCGGCGAGCGTCGGTGTGACCGCGACCCGCCCCTGCGGGTTCAGGGTGAAAGGAAGGTGTTCGAGAAAGGCGGGCGTCCGTACGCCGCCGGTCCAGACGAGCACGTGCGCGGGGATTACGGTGCCGTCCGTAAGGGAGACCGCGCCTTCGCGCGCCTCGGAGATGTCGCTATTGGTTCGCACTCGAACACCGAGTTTTTTGAGGCGTTGCTCGGCGGTACGGACAAAGCGATTGGGAAATCCGGGAAGGATGCGCGGCGAACGTTCGACGAGGAGCACCTCGGTATCACTGAGGCGCGCGCCGGCCTCTGACAATTCGCCGAGCCAGAGCCGTATTTCGCCGGCGAGTTCGACGCCGGTGGGTCCCCCGCCCCCAATGACGACGGAAAGTTTCTCGGTGTCTGTGTGCGCAGCTTTTTCGATGGTGTCCCGAATGCGGATGGCGTCGTCGAAAGATTTTAAGGTGAGCGCGTGTTCCGCGAGGCCGGGAATGTCGAAGAGATTTGATTCGGTGCCCGCCGCGATGAGAAGGTACGAGAAGATGAGCGACTGGCGGGGAAAGTTGATGGTCTTCGTGCTCAAATTCAGGGCGGTCACTTCCTCGCGCAATGTGGTGACCTCGGTGTTTTCGAGGAGATCCTTGAACGGGAAGGCGACGAGTGAGCAGAGTTTCCGGCGGTCGGCGAGGGTCTCCGCGGTCGTCGCGATCTCGTAGAGGAGGGGAGTGAAGGTGTGATTGGGGTTTCGGTCGATGAGGAAGACGCGGTAGCGGTTTGAAAGGCCGCGGCGCCTCACCTCGTTTCCGATATCCTGCGCGGCGCGGAGCCCCGCGAACCCGCCCCCCAGGATGACGATGTTTTTCACCACCTCATTGTACCGCATTCGGTATACGCTTCATGGGACACGTTAATAATCAATAAAATGTGGCGGTTTTTTTATCCGAAAAAATGCGGTAAGATAGATTCAATGAGATTTCTCTCGAAGCTGAACCTCAAAAAATACCGCGACAAAGTCTGCCTCCTACGTGTCGATTTAAATATTGAAACGCTCGCCGAGGCGCCGCACAACTTGCGGATAAATGCTATCGTTCCCACGGTCGCCCTCCTCCGGAAGCGCGGGGTGACAGTCGTCATTTTGAGCCACCGGGGGAGACCGAATGGTAACTCGAGACGACCGGAAACTAAAAACTTAAAACCAGCGACACGGCATAGGAAATTATCATTAAAACCGTTTGTACCGGTGCTCTCCCGAAAGTTCCGCGAGCGGGTGGTCTTCATTCCCCATTTTCGGTTCGCGGAGATAGAACGCCAGGTACGGAGCGGGGGAGGTGGCATCTTTCTCTTCGAGAATCTCCGTTTTCTTCCGGGCGAGGAGCGCGACGACCAGGCGCTCGCCCGAAAGCTCGCGCGCATCGGTGATTTTTACGTGAATGACGCTTTTGCGGTCAGCCACCGTGCGAACGCATCGCTTCGGGCGCTTGCCCGGCGTCTGCCGCGGTACGCGGGGCTCCTGTTCGAATCGGAGCTCGCGCGCCTCGGGAAGGCGATGAAGCGGCCAGTGCGCCCCTTCACGATGATCGTGGGCGGCGCGAAAATCACCGATAAGATCGCAGTGCTCACGACGCTCGGGAAAAAAGCGGACACGATACTCCTCTCCGGTGGTCCCGCGAGCACTTTCTTTGCGGCGCAGGGGCTTCCGGTCGGGGAATCGCTCGTGGACATTTCTGCCCTGCCGTTCGTGAAAAAGAACCTCGGAAACATTCACATCGCCCTACCTGAAGACGTGAAACTCTCGGGCCGGAAGATCTGGGACATCGGCTCGAGGACGACTATGAACTGGCGCGAGATCATTCGCCGGTCGAGGACGATTGTCTGGAGCGGGCCGCCGGGAATGTACGAAGCGCACGGGTTCGAACGGGGAACGGTGGGCGTCTGGCGCGCCGTGCTCGCGAACAAGCGTTCCCAAACGGTGGTCGGCGGCGGCGAAACGGTGGCCTCCCTTGCACTCGTACGCGGTGCCCGCATTCCACGGAATGTCTTCCTCTCGACCGGCGGCGGGGCGATGCTCGAATTCCTCTCGGGGAAGAAACTGCCGGGGATCGAGGCGCTCAAATGAAATCTATTGTCATTCTCTACCATAGCGACTGTCCCGACGGGTTCGGGGCGGCATTCGCCGCGTGGAAGAGATTTCGCAACCGCGCCGATTACTTCGCAATCTCGCACGGGATGCCGCCCCTGCCAGGGTTGCGGGGAAAGGAGATTTACCTCGTCGACATTGCCTACCCGGCGCCGGTTTTGAAGAAACTCCGTGCCGTAAACAAACGCGTCCTCGTCATCGACCACCATGAAAGCGTGCGGGAAACGGTCATAAGCCAGCCGGAGTACGTCTACGACGATGAGCACTCGGGCGCCTATCTCGCGTGGCGATATTTTCATCCCGGCGCGCGCGTGCCGCTCTTCCTCCGTTACGTCGAGGATATGGACTATTGGCGGTTCGACCGCCCGTACGCCCTCGAGATTATTTCGGCGCTCGGTCTCGAAGGATTCGATTTCAAGCGGTGGGACCGCTTCGCCCGGGAACTCGAACGCCCGAGAACGAAGAGGGCCATCGTCGAGCGCGGCCGCATCGTGAAACAGAACGAGGACCGGCTCATCGAACGCATCATCCAGTTCAACGCGGAGCTGGTCCAGTTCCTCGGAAGAAAGATATTTGTCGTGAACAGCCCCATTTTTGAGTCGGAGATTCCAAATCGGCTGATCGAGAAACATCCGCCGATGGCGATCGTCTGGCGAGTGCGCAACGGCATGAAAACGTTCTCGATTCGAACTGATGGGACCGTGAATGCTGCAGAAGTCGCGGCGAAGTTCGGCGGCGGGGGGCACCCCCGGTCTGCCGGCTTCGCGCTCCCGCTCGAAGCGCCCTTCCCGTGGACATGGCTCAAGAAGTGGAAACCGACGAAAGGAGCATAAGTGAGTCTGAAAAAAAATAAGCGTTGTCGCGGGAGCATGAGCAAACTTATCATCAACACTGACGGCGGCGCCCGCGGCAATCCCGGCCCCGCGGCTATCGGGATCGTGGTAGGGGAGCCGTTCGGGAAGGGCTACGCGGAGCCCATCGGCGAGGCGACGAATAACGTCGCCGAATACAAGGCGGTCATCTTCGCGCTCAAAAAAGCGAAGCACCTTCTGGGCGGCAAGAAGGCGAAGCAGGCGGAGGTCGAGGTGCGTTCGGATTCCGAACTCGTGGTAAGCCAGCTCCGCGGCGAGTTCCAGATAAAGGACAAGGAACTCGTGCCGCTCTTCGTGGATGTATGGAACCTGAAGCAGGACTTCAAATTGGTTGTATTCGACTACGTCCCGCGTGAGGAGAACGCCGAGGCGGACGCGCTCGTGAACCGCGCGCTCGACACGTTGCTCTAGTTGCTTGAGGGATAGGACCTTTCGCTCGAAAGGTAGAATACTTTCTCTTCGGGTGATCTGGTGTATCGCCTCGCTTGCGTGCGAATGGTCGGGTAGTATGGACATCCTCAAAATGTGCTATATGGCACGTTTTGATGGTTGACTTTTTCCGACGTGCGGTGGTACAATGCAACCGGAAGCACGACAAGCGACAGCTCCGACGCCCGCGAGGGGGTCGGAGAGGAAAGTCCGGACACTTACCAATTTCGTTTCCGAGTGTACGAGGAACCACGAAATTGAGTACTCCGAGCGTAGCGAGGAGCAATCCTTCGCTAACGCTCAGGATGCCTCAATTCGTAACTTCGCTTCGCTCAGACGAATTGGGCAGGTAGCGGCTCCGACGCCCTTCGGGGTGCGGAGCTCCGACTTCAATATTTTTTTATTGAGCGTCGGAGGTAACGCCCGTCGTCCGTGAGGACAGAGGTGCGAGCAGTGACGTCCGTTTCCGAAAGGGGGCGGAAGGCCCGATCCCGAGCTAGTAGGCCTAACTCCTGTATAGGGATAAGAAGCAGGAGGTGAAACGGCTAAATCCTTACCCGAGTGCAAGGCCGTGTCCCGAGGGAAACCGAGGGAAGTGCCGCATAGTCCCGAGAACAATCGAGGGGCTTGAGGCCGAGGGTAACCGAGGTCCCAGATGAATTGTCGCGTAAACAGAATCCGGCTTACGGCGTGCTTCCACCGCCACCCCCGCAAGGGGGTGGTTGGTTTCTTTTATTGACTTATCAGATATTATATAGTAGAATTCAAACAGTCTTTTGAGGAGGATTTGAAAATGTCAGTCAAAACCTTTCGAGGTATCGTCCTGGGACTCGTTCCTTGGATACTGTTTGGAACTGCGCTCGTCCGGAAAATCGATTGGCTCGGTTTTCTGGCGCTCGGCATCGCGTTCGCATTCGGGCTGTGGGCCTTCGTAATTTCCGTCTCATGGCGCCGACAGACGGCCTGGCGTAGGACTGGCCTCGGTACACCGTACCCGGTGGTCATCCAAGAGGAAGCGAGCGATTTTGAAAAAGCGCTCGCGAATACCCAACTCGCCATGTATGTTCTGTGGTTCACTGCCATTTTACTCATTGCCCGATTTCAGGCCCCCTAGCGGGGCCTTTTTGTTTGAAAAAACGAAGGAGTTGAGTATACTGTCTTTGTTTGCCACCTTAGCTCAGCTGGTAGAGCACATCTTTCGTAAAGATGGGGTCCTGGGTTCGAGTCCCAGAGGTGGCTCCATGGAACCAATTAGTGCGGAGCATTCAAAGGGACTCTCTCCCGAGCAGTCAAAGAGAAATGAGGAGATACCTCAAACCCTTGACCGCTCGAAACACCACTTGCACGTTGTTTTCGGGGTTGATGATTTGAGTACCATCGAAGAGGTACGGTTGCGCGACTTGGTGGGAAAGTGTCTGGAGGAGTACACACAAAGCGGCGACGCTGAAGTTGGCGAAGAGACACCTGCCGATGAACAACGCGTGCGTACGATGGCTCATTTCGAAGATTCGCACAAAGAGGCGGTAATGCGCTGGTTGTGGGAGCTGTACGGCATAACCCCCGCCGCGATTCCGGTTTTCGATCTTGTCCGAGACAAGACGACGCACGAGGATATCGTCGTCACGAGAACCACTTTTGAGTCACCAGTTGCGTTGACCGATACGAACCCCAGTCGCAAACTTCAAGACATACGGGCGGAGCGCGCCAATCGGCTACTAGCGAAAGAGAAAGAGCTTCGTGCTCTTGGTCATGACGTAGAGGGGGAAGACACGGTGGTTCCGGAGGATTTCAAGGAATACCTGGGTCGGTTGCGGGAAAAGTCGCACATGCCGTAATCAAAATCTTTTCATTTGACCTGTCCCATGACAAACGTGAACGCAATAACAATTTCTGTGTTGGCGGGTGCAGACGGGCCTGCCCGCCGAAACCCCACTGCGTTACAAGTAAGAACTATCCATGGCAACAAATATCAATAGCGTCACCATATCTGTTTTAGCGGGTGCGGGGGGCGACGATGCGAAAGATTGGGCGCGGATGCTCCTGCGGATGTATGGGCGCTTCGCGCAACTGAAAAACTATAAACAGAAGACAATAAACGAAAATACGATAGAAATTCAGGCGGAGGGAATCTACGAACGGCTGAAAGGGGAATCCGGCGTGCACCGGCTTGTCCGCATCTCGCCCTTCGACGCGAAGAAGCTTCGGCATACCTCGTTCGCCCTGGTTGAGGTTCTGCCGGTTTTGCCGCCGCCTGACGCGGCGAAACTGAACCTCCCGGAGAAGGATCTGAAGTTCGAGTTTTCGCGCTCGGGCGGCCCCGGCGGCCAGAACGTGAACAAAGTGGAGACCGCGGTCCGCGTTACCCACCTCCCGACCGGCATCGTAGCGGCCTCACAGGTGGAACGTTCGCAGGCGATGAACCGCGAGCGCGCCCTCTCGCTCCTCAAGGCGAAGCTCCTCGCGCTCGCCGCGGAGAAACACGAGACGTCGATCGAGAATCTCCGTACGCGGGTCGCCCCCGAATGGGGGCACGAGATCCGTTCCTATGTGCTCCACCCCTACAAGCAGGTAAAAGACCACCGCACGGGCGAGAAAATCTCGCGCGTCGAGGAGGTTCTAGACGGCGACCTGGATATTCTGGAGCGCAAGCGAAAAAAGGAGTAGGTGTCCCGCTCTGTATCATCCAGAGACCGGCTTTATTTGAAGGGAAAGGACCGAAAGTGCTAAAATAGCATCGGAGCAGAGAGCGGGCCGTTCAGGCTCTGAGAGCCTTCAGGCTCGAAGAGATGCTCGGTTTTATCATCTCGCTTTGCTCGAATAAAACCGGCACATGATCATCTTCCAAAACATTACGAAGACCTACAACCACAACGCCGTCGCGCTCGACAAGGTGAGTTTCAAGATCCAGCCCGGCGAGTTCGTCTCCATCGTGGGGCGTTCCGGGGCGGGAAAATCGACGGTCGTGAAGCTCCTAACTGCCGAAGAGAATCCCACGAAGGGGCAGATATTCTTCGGGACCTACGAGGTGAACAAGCTGAAATCGCGCGAACTGCCGGAATTTCGGCGCCACATCGGCGTCATCTTTCAGGATTTTCGCCTCCTCGCGAAAAAGACGGTGTTCGAGAACGTCGCGTTCGCGCTTGAGGTCGCGGGCCGCCCGCAGAAGGAGATCGTCGAGTACGTGCCGCAGGCGCTCGACATGGTTGGCATCAAGGACAAGGTGGGGAATTTCCCGGCGGAGCTCTCCGGCGGCGAGAAGCAGCGCGTGGCCATCGCCCGCGCGATGATCAATCGACCGGAGGTGCTCATCGCCGATGAGCCAACAGGAAACCTCGACCCCTTCAACACCTGGGAGGTCATCAAGCTCCTCACAAAGATCAACGAGCTCGGATCGACCGTCATCCTCGCGACGCACGACAAGGAGATCGTGAACGCCCTGGGGGAACGCGTCATCACGCTCGAGCACGGCGAGGTGGTGAAGGATGAGGAGAATGGAAGGTTTATATTGACCTAGGGTATAGGGTCTAGCCACTAGTCAATCGAAAAACGACGACGACTGAAAAACATCAAACACCCTATTGGCTACACCCTAGTGGCTAATCACTAACAATATGTTCGTCACCCTCTCACGCGTCATCAAGTTCGGTTTCCAGGCTTTTGTACGTAATGGCCTCCTTTCGGTTTCGACCATCGGCATCATGATCCTCGCGGCGGTCGTGTTTGAGGGACTCATCATTTTCAATGTGGTTGGGAAGAACGCTATCACGGTTATCCAAGAAAAAATCGATATCAGCGTCTATTTCCGGTCGAATGCTTCGGAGGACGCCGTGCTGAACATCAAGCGGTCGCTCGAAGAGCTCGATGAGGTAAAGGACGCGCGGTACATCTCGCGCGAGCAGGCGCTTGAGGAGTTCAAGGTGCGGCACGCGGGCGAGGAGACGGTGATCCAGACGCTCAATGAGCTCGAGACGAATCCGCTCCTCGCGTCCTTGAACATCAAAGCGAAGGACCCGCGGAAGTACGCCACCATTGCTGCCTATCTCGAGACGGAGAACCTGAAGGACCTAATCGAGAAGGTCACGTATGCAGAGAATCAGGTCGTCATCGACCCGCTCGTGTCCATCATCGATACGTTTCTGAGTTGTGTTATTACAATCACCGTCTTTCTAGCGTTCCTTG
>CAYHFV010000026.1:0-9670 GCA_964356055.1 uncultured Candidatus Saccharibacteria bacterium | reverse complement strand
GCTTGAGCTGCTTGAGGTAGCGGCGCATGCCCGACGATTCGAGTTGGAAGATGCCGGTCGTCTCGCCGGACTGGAGGAGCCGGTAGGACGCTTCGTCGTCCAGGGGGAGCTTCGTGATGTCGATGTCCGTACCGTGGTTCTCGCGGATGAGCCGCAGCGTCTTCTCGATGATGGTCAGGTTTTTGAGCCCGAGGAAGTCGATCTTCAGGAGTCCAAGGTCCTCAACCGAGTGCATCTCGAACTGCGTGATGATGGTCTCGTCGCCCTGCGGCGCCCGCTGAAGCGGGACAAGGTTCGTGAGCGGCTCCGGCGAGATCACGACGCCGCACGCGTGTACGGACGCGTGGCGGGCGACCCCCTCGAGCCGCCGTGCGGCATCCAGAAGTTTCCGCGCGTCGGGGTGCTCGTCGTACCGCTTTTTGAGCTCGGGAACCGCTTTCAGGGCCTCACCGACAGTGATGTGGAGCGGCACGAAGGGGATGAGCTTCGCGATTTGGTCGCAAAAAGTGTAGGAAAGACCAAGCGCCCTGCCCGAATCGCGGATGGCAGCACGGGCCATCATGGTCCCAAACGTGATGATCTGCGCTACCTTATCCGCTCCGTACCGTTCCCGGACGTAGGCGACCACCTCGTCGCGGCGGGTGTCCGTGAAATCGATGTCGATGTCAGGAATTTGGATACGGTCGGGGTTCAGGAACCGCTCGAAAAGGAGGCCGTACTGCAGTGGATCGATGTTCGTGACCCCCAGGATGTAGGAAATGATGCTCCCCGCCGCAGAACCCCTGCCCGGGCCCACCACAATCCCGTGTTCTTTCGCCCAATTCACGAAATCGGCAACGATGAGAAAGTAATCGGCGAAGCCGGTTTTTTTGATGACCTCGAGTTCCATCACGACCCGTTCCGCGATCTCGCCGGTGATTGTCGGGTACCGCGCGGCGACTTTTTCGTCGATGAGTTTTTTGAGGTACACGTCGGGGTTCGTCTCGCCCTCGGGGAGAATGAATTTCGGCAGTTTGGTTTTCCCAAGCTCAAGGGTGAGTGAACACTTCGCGGCGATCTCGGACGTCGCTTCGATCGCTTCGGGCATCGAGGCGAACGCGCGCTCCATTTCCTCCGGCGTTGTCATCGACACGTCGAACTTTCGCAGACTCAAGCGGTCCTGGTCGTCAAGTCTCGCGTTCGTTTGCACTGCAAGGAGGATCTCGTGTGCGAACTTGTCCTCGGGGAGCACGTAGTGGATGTCGGCGGTCGCCACGAGTTTCACGTTGAGTTCGCGGCCGAGTGCGGCGAGTGGTGCGTGCAGTTCCGGCGCATGTGGTTGCACCTCGAGATAGAAATCGTCGCCGAAGTGGTCGTGGTACCATGCGGCGGACGTGCGCGCGTCGTTCTCTCGTTTTGCTGCGAGAAGCTTTGAAATCTCGCCGGAAGCGCACCCCGAGAGACAAATGAGCCCCTCGGCGTGATGAGCGAGGAGCTCTTTATCGATGCGCGGCTTGTAGTAGAAGCCGTCGAGGTTCGAGGCGGTGACGAGCGCGATCAGATTCTTCCATCCGGTGGTGTTCTTCGCGAGGAGCGTCAGGTGGTAACGCGTCTCATCGACTTTCGGCCGCTTGTTCATCATGCGGTGCGGCGCGACGTATGCTTCGACGCCAAGGATTGGCTTCACCCCCGCTTTCGTCGCCTTTTTATAGAACTCAATCGCTCCGTAAAGGTTGCCGTGGTCGGTCAAGGCGAGCGCCGGCATCTTCAGTTCCTTCGCGCGGGCGACGAGATCGTCGATTTTCGCCAGACCGTCGAGGAGCGAATAGTGCGAGTGAACGTGAAGATGGATAAAATGGCTCATAGGAGATAAAAATCCGAAACCTCACTTATTTTATCAGAAAGAATTTCCCGTTTTTCCCGATTTTTTTGCTCGGTGTGGATAAAAATTCGACGGAAGAACTTTTTTGTGTTGAAAAAATTTCGGAACGGCATCAAAAGTGAAAATAAAAACCGAAAAAGTCGCGATTTTTTGATTTTGCGGTATACTTGAACACAAAATCAATCCGTATGGGTAACTATTGGAGACGATTGAACAGAAAACAGAGCCCTTCCTATCTTGTGGGCATCGATGAGGTAGGTAGGGGACCGCTTGCGGGACCAGTCACGGTCGCCGCGGTCCTTGTGCTGAGGCGTTTCGTGCCTCGCGAACCCTTCCGGACGCCGCTTCGGGACTCGAAGCGCCTCTCCGCGGTCCAGCGAGAACGATGGTACAAAGAAATCAGGCGGGAACGGCGTCTCGCCGCCGCTGTTTCGAGCGTTTCAGCCCGTTCTATTGATCGATGGAACGTTACCGAGGCGGCAAACCGAGCCGCAGAGAGTGCGGTTCGGAAGCTCTTCCGTTCGTTTCCGCGGGAGATGAGGGATGCGAGTATCTTCCTTGATGGGGGGCTTTTTCTGAAACCCCGTTTTTTGAGGTCCATTGGCGTCCGAAATGGTCCGGTGACGCTCATCCGGGGAGATGAACGGGTGACAGCAATCACGCTCGCCTCGATTGTAGCGAAGGTAACGCGTGATCGATACATGGTACGGCTTGGAGAACGGTACCCGGCGTACGGGTTTGCGGTCCACAAAGGTTACGGGACGCCGCAGCATTTCCGCGCGCTCCGCGTCCGTGGCAGGTGCCCCGCTCACCGGTTGACCTTTTGCAGGCGTGGTCTCCGGCGACACATCGGAGAGACCAAAACGCAACCCCGCACCTCTCGGGCGTGAGTGTCTCTATATGATTGACGCGGGGTATTCTTTCCGTTACCATGAACACTGTCGAGATTTGGTAAAGAGGTGCGGGGCGCTGAGTTTTGTAATCTCGCTCCGCTCGAACAAAGTTCGCGCATGGGAGGCGTTCCCGTCAAACATCACTCGAAGTCGAAGGTCGGCCGCCGCCGGTCGCAGCTCGCGCTCATGAAACGCGCGCTCTCGGTGTGTGCTCACTGCAAGGGGCCGACGGTTCCGCACCGGGCGTGCCCGCAGTGCGGTCTCTACGTGAAAGCGACAAAAGACAAAAAACCGAAGACGTAACACGCGCTCGAATCTCCTATGCACCGCACATTTCGTCCCCGGTTCTAAGTTTTTGGTTTTCAGTACTTTTCTATGGCAACGAGGCACCTTGTCCGCACCATCATCCTTCAGTCGCTCTACGAGTGGGACTTTTATAGAAAGCAGACCGATCTCACCGCGATTTTGGAGCGGAATCTCACCGAGTTCGGTCTCGGCATTGACGAACCGGAGTTCGCATGGAAAATCATGAAGGGTATTGTGGAACATCTTCCCGAGATCGACCAGTTGATCGAACGGGTGGCGCCGGAGTGGCCCATCGATCAGATCGCGATTATCGATCGGAACGTCTTGCGCATCGGCCTCTACGAACTGCTCTTCGCCGACCGCGCGGAGGTGCCGGCAAAGGTCGCCATCAATGAAGCGATCGAGATCGCCAAGAACTACGGCGGGTTGAATTCGCCGCGGTTTGTGAACGGCGTGCTCGGGACGGGCTACCGCGAACAGCAAGAAAAAGAAGGGGCGGCTGTGGAAGAGAAAAGCACGTGAGCGGCGTGGTTTAATCTTCTATGCTTCTCTTGCCCTTGAAATGGCAGACGCTGAAACGCTCGGAAAAACTATCGGCATCAACTTTCGGCGCGTTGAGCTTCTGAAAGAGGCGCTCACGCACCGTTCGTACCTGAACGAAAACCCCTCGTGGCCGCTCCCGGATAATGAGCGGCTCGAGTACTTAGGCGACGCGGTTCTCGAACTCGCGGTGACCGAATTTCTCTTCAAGACCTTTCCCGAGAAGCAGGAAGGAGAGCTCACGAGTTTTCGTGCCGCGCTCGTAAATTACCAGATGCTCGCGGCGGTGGCGCGCTCGATTAAGCTCGACGATTTCCTCCTCCTCTCAAAGGGCGAGGCGAAAGATACCGGAAAGGCGCGCGAAGTGATTCTCGCGAACGCGTTCGAGGCGATTGTAGGCGCCGTGTACCTCGACCAAGGGTACGATGCGGCGCGCGGTGCGGTGGAGCGCACGGTGCTGCCGTGCCTCGATGAGGTGATCGCGAAGGGATTGAATCGCGATCCGAAGAGCATGCTCCAGGAACGCTCGCAGGAGCGCTTCAAGGTGACGCCGACGTACCGCGTGTTGAAAGAAGAGGGACCCGACCACAAGAAACAGTTTCTCGTCGGTGTCTATCTCGGGGACGAACTTGCTGGCAAGGGGTACGGTACCTCGAAGCAGGAAGCTGAAGCGCGCGCCGCCGATGCGGCGCTTAAAATGTTCGAATGAGTTCCCATGCATCCCGTTAGAAAAGAAGCTGTGGCACTCACCGTATCCGAACTTGAATTTTTTGTGTTGCCGAGTTCCATTGTCAGCCGCAATGGCTATTGTTCGGTTTTCTAACGGGATGCATAACTTCCTGAAACGTCTTGAGCTCCAGGGATTCAAGTCGTTCGCGCCGAAGACGATCCTCGAGTTTCCCGCCCGCACCACAGCGATCGTCGGTCCGAACGGCTCCGGCAAATCGAACATCATTGATGCGCTCCGCTGGGTCTTGGGTGAGCGGGAAGTGAAGAACCTGCGTGGGACGACGCTCGACAACCTCATCTTCGCCGGTACGCCGAAGCGCGCCGCGTCCGGATTCGCGCGCGTTGGTCTCTGGTTCGACAATCGTGAGCGTCTTTTTGAGAGCGACGCGGAAGAAGTGGTCGTGGCGCGTACGGTCGACCGTACCGGCGTTTCCGAGTTTCTGATGAACGACGCTGGGATTTTGCTCCGCGACCTGGTGCCGATGCTCGCCCGCGCGCGCCTGGGGAGCCGGGGACTCACCATGGTGGGGCAGGGGCAGAGCGATGTGTTCGTGAAGTCGAGCCCGCAGGACCGCCGCGAGATGATCGAGGAGGTGCTGGGGCTCCGCGAGTTTCGGCTAAAGAAGACGCAGGCGGAACGGCGCCTCACGACCTCTCTGATCAACATGGATAAGGTGCAGGCGATGTTGGACGAACTCTCGCCGCACCTCCGTCTCCTCCGGCGTCAGAAGCACCGGTGGGACAAGCGTGCCGATATCGAACACGAGCTCATGGGGCTTGAGAACACGTATTTCTCGCTCCGTTACTATAACGCCGACCGGGCGTTGCACGGCGTGGTCGTGCCACTCGAGTCGCTCGGCTCGGCGCGTGCGGGGAAGGAGGCTGTTGTCAAGGCGCTCGAGGAGAAGATCCAGAAGATCGACGAGCAGGTAGCGGCACAGGCGGAGGTGCCGAAGTTCCGGCAAGAGCTTTCAGTGGTTCTGGACAAACGCTTGATGGTCGAGAAGACCCTTGCGCGCGTCGAGACGCGCATTGAGTTCCAGACGGCGCGGCCTGCGCACGGAGCCGACCCGTCTCGTCGTGAGCAATCCGAGGCGGGCCGATCGCTCGCCGAGACGATAGTGCTCGTCCGCTCGCTCGTTGATGAACTGAAGTCTGTACTTTCCGCACCTGACCTTGAGGCGGCGCGGCAGAAGGTATCTACGGTTCTCTCGCGCCTCGAACGGTTTCTCGCCACTGACAAGCCGCCGATTGATGCGTCGCTTTCCGAGGAAGCAACGAAGCTGAAGACGGAGCTCGAGTTGCTCGGTCGTGAGGTTGCGCGGCTTCGCGCCGCAGAAGAAGAAGAAACGCGGAGACGCGAGGAGCTCACCCGGGCGTTCCGCGCCGAGTTCGACAATCTGGAGCGCGCACGCACCGAACTCCGCCGGCTGGACCGCGAGGTACAGGACAAGCTCATCGAGCGGGAGCGTTTCCAGCTCCAACTGAACGAGGTGCTCCACGAGTGGCAGACGCTCGGGCGCGCGCTCGACGCACTCAAAATTCTGCCGCCGGTCACGGAACCGCTCGAAATCGGGGAAACCGAGCGTCGCATCATGCGCCTGCGGGGTGAGCTCGTCGCGATCGGTGAGATTGATGAGGCGATCGTAAAGGAGGCGAATGAGAGCGAGGTGCGGTTCGAATTTCTCTCACGCGAACTCAATGATTTAAAAAAAGCGACCACTGATTTAAAGAAACTCATCAAGGATCTCGAGGCGAAGATACACGAGGATTTCAAGAGCGCGTTCCGCTCGATCAACGACGAGTTCAACAACCACTTTCGGCTTATGTTCGGCGGCGGCAGGGCCCGGCTGAAGTTGGTGCTTCCGAAACCGAAGCTCATCCCGGTTCCGGAAGGGGAAGGAGAAGTCGCGGCGGCGGGAGCGGAGGGGATAGGGGAAGAAAAGGTGGCGCTTGAGGAGAAAGCCGATCCCGAGCTTTCTGCCGGCGTTGAGATCGATCTCTCGCTCCCGCGCAAGCGCATCACCTCCCTCGACATGCTCTCGGGAGGCGAGAAGAGTTTGGTCTCGATCGCGGCGCTCTTCGCCTTGATTGCGGTTTCGCCGCCACCCTTTCTAGTGCTCGATGAGATCGACGCGCCGCTGGATGACGAGAATGCGCGCCGGTTCGCGGAACTGGTGAAATCCTTTTCGTCGAAAACGCAGTTCATTATCGTAACGCACAACCGCGCGACGATGGAAGCGGTGGACGTGCTCTACGGCATCACAATGGGGGACGACGGCGTCTCGAAGGTGCTGTCGCTCAAGCTTGAGTGAAAACGATACTAATATACGAATGGCGCTAATGATACGAATAGTACGAATAAAACACCTCTCGACATGTGGCGAGAAAAGCGTGACAGAAAATCGACGCAGGGTGATAGAATGAGCATATGGCAAGGAGTTTGAAGAAATCGAGGAAAAGCGAAATCGTCATCTACGAGGATAAGGGTAAAAATATCGTCGTTGAAGCGACATTGCGTGACGAGACCCTTTGGCTCACGCAGTCCGAAATCTCCTCGCTTTTTCAAACAGAGCGAAGCGTCATTACGAAGCACCTCGGTAGCATTTTCCGGTCGAGAGAGTTGGAGGAGAAAAGCAATGTGCAAAAATTGCACATTGCCGGTTCCGATAAGCCGGTAAAATCATATAATCTCGATGTAGTTCTTTCCGTCGGGTATCGCGTGAACTCGAAGCGGGCCACCCAATTCCGTATCTGGGCGACCAAAACGCTTCGGGAGCATATTCTCAAGGGGTACACGCTGAACCGGCATCGGCTGGCGGCTGACCGGGAAAAATTCGAGCAGCTGCAAGCCGCGATAACTTTCCTGCGCGAGAAGTCGAAGGCAAAACTGCTCGCAGGGCAGGAGCAGGCGATACTGGACCTTCTCACACAGTACTCGGAAACCCTCACGCTCCTTGAATGCTACGATACAAACGCCGTCAGAGCGGTACGGGGGAAAAAACCCTCGTTCAAGCTGACATACGACCACTGTGTAGCCATCATCGCGGAGCTTTCGCGGGAGCTCTCCGCAAAAGGCGAGGCGGGCAACTTGTTCGGCGCGGAACGGGATGGGGCGTTTCGGGCGATTATCGGGAGCTTATACCAGACGTTCGACGGGAAGGAACTCTACCGCGACGTGTTTTCGAAAGCCGCGCACCTTCTCTATCTGACGATAAAAGACCATCCGTTCTCCGACGGGAACAAGCGTATTGCCTCGTTCCTGTTCGTGTACTTCCTTGATGCGAACGGGATACTATTCAAGGGGAATGGCGAACGGAAAATGCACGACCGCACGCTCGTCGCGCTCGCGCTTTTGGTGGCCGAGAGTCGTCCTGATGAAAAGAAGACAATGGTCGCCCTCATCTCACAGCTCATCAAGTAGACGCCAATGAATCAGGAAAAACGACAGTGCCAGAACTGCAAGAACCCGTTCACCATCGAACCGGAGGACTTCGAATTCTACAAAAAGATCGACGTCCCGCCGCCGACCTTCTGCCCCTCCTGCCGCTTCCAGCGGCGGCTCATGTTTTTGAATCCGATGAGTTTGTACAAGCGGACCTACGACCTTTGTGGCGAGCGGTTCATTGCGATGTACCCGCCGGACGCCCCCTACCGGATCTACTGCTCGAAGTGCTGGTGGGGGGACGGTTGGGACCCGCTCCGGTACGGACGAGCGTACGATTTCTCGAGACCCTTCTTCGAGCAGTTCCGAGAGCTGTTCCACGAGGTGCCGCTCCTCGGGATTTCGATCGGTCAGAGCGCGCTCGCGACATCTCCCTACACGAACCATACCGATTATCTGAAGGACTGTTACCTCGTGTTCATGGCCGACCACGCCGAGAACGCCAATTACGGTTTCTACATTTGGGAGAGCAATAATATTTTCGACTGCTCGTTCATTATGTCGTCCGAACTCTGCTACGATTCGATGCATTCGTACAAGAATAGCCGCTGCGTCGGGCTCCGGAGCCAGGTCACCGAGTCGCTCGACAGCTACTTCTTGAAAGATTGCACGAACTGCCAGAACTGTTTCGCGTCGGCAAACTTGCGAGGGAAGAAGTACTACATTTTTAACAAACCGTACTCGAAAGAAGAGTACTTTAAAACGATCAAGCAATGGGACCTTGGCTCGTACCGTACCTACCGCCTGATTCAGGAGCAGGCAGAGGCCCGCTGGAAGAAGTTTGTTCCGAAGCCGACGATGGACGAGTTCACGGTCGGCTGCAGCGGCAGCCACATATTCCAATCGAAGAATTGCAAACAGTGTTTCGAGATAGTGGGAGCCGAGGACTGCAAATTCATGGCGATGATGAACCAGCCTCCCATCAAGGATTGCTACGACATCACCTACTGGGGGACGAACCTGACAGGCTCCTATGAGGGGTGCGTGGTGGGAGAGAACTGCGCCGCGATGAAATTCGGGTGGGAATCCGGCATCAATACCTACGCGACCGAGTACTCGAAACTCTCGACCTCGAGCAAACATCACTTCGGCTGTGTGAGCGTTCGGAAGAACGATTTCTGCATCTTGAACAAGCGCTACTCGGAGGGAGAGTTTCAGGCGCTGCGGGAAAGGGTACGCAAGCACATGGCGGACATGCCGTATACCGATGAACGGGGAATGGTCTATCGCTACGGTGAATTTTTCCCGCCGGCGGTGAGCCCGTTCGCCTACAACGAGACACTGGCGAACGAATTTTTCCCGCTCACGAAGGAGCAGACACTCGAGTCGGGGTACCGCTGGCGTGAGATCGACCGGAAGGAGTATGACACTACGATGAGCGCTCGCGATCTACCCGACCACATTCGCGATGCCGCCGAAACGATCACCGGCGAAGTTATCGGTTGCGCCCGCTGCGGTCGGGGATATCAGATTATCGATCCGGAGCTCCAGTTTCTGCGCGCGATGAACCTCCCCCTCCCCCGCGAGTGCCCCTTCTGTCGGGTGGGCGACAAGTTGAAGCAGTGGGTGCGGAACCTCCGGGTCTTCGAGCGCGAGTGCGCCCGGTGCGCCACCCACTTCGAGACGAACTATCCGGTCGATGAGGTCCCTGAAATCCTCTGCAAGAAGTGTTATCAGGCGGAAATGGTGTAGACGCCGCTTGCAATTCTACCCCCGTTTTTGTACTGTTGAACGCGTATGTTGGCTATCAAATTCAAGCGCATCGGTAAGAAGCACCAGGGCTCGTTCCGGGTCGTGGTTGCCGAGAAGCGTTCCAAACTGCAGGGCAACTTCGTCGAGGATCTCGGGTGGTACAACCCGCGGACCGACTCGTGCGAAGTCCATAAGACACGCGCG
>CAYHFV010000025.1:0-9686 GCA_964356055.1 uncultured Candidatus Saccharibacteria bacterium | reverse complement strand
CGAATGCCGCCCGCTTCGCAGCAATAACCTTATCCGCCGCATTGCGTGACCGATCAGCAGCTTAATCAGAAGAAGCTTCCGCCACTTTTGCAATTGATTTCCCAAACCCGAGCGCGTTGTCGAGCGCACCGCCCCATACCATCGAGCTTCCGCCCACGGCCACCGCGAGGACGAATTTGGCGATATTCTGGCGACGCTCCCGCTTCGCCGTTTCTTTCAAAATGCTCTCGTACTCGGCGCGCACCGCTCCGAAGTTCTTGACGACGTCGTCGCGGCTCCGGAGGGTCTCCGTCCTCGCTTCACGCGTCTTTTTCTTTCCGATCGTGTGTTCCCACCCCTTAATGCCGAGCGTCGCGGCCCGCTCCGTCATCACCGTTGTGACGCCTGCGAGCGCGGCGCGCCCGAATCGGTACCCCGCGAACATGAGCGCGGCGGAGCCTCCCGCGACCGCACCCCCTACCACCGCCACACCCGTCGCGACCGTGGCGGAAATCCCCCACCGAACCCACTTCGGCATGCGATTCCACCGCTCCAATCCTTTCCGAAGAATGCCCTTTTCCTTAAGCGGGGCGCTCTCCACCCGCTCCCGCTCGACGAGCGCCGCCTCCTCGATCAGGTACTTTTTGACGATCTCCTGCGCGGTGAAGGCTTTGAGCTCCGCCTCCATCGCTTCTTTCGTCAGTTTTTTCCCCTCAAGCTCTTTTTTCTTTGCGTCGTACGCTTCCTCGACCGCCGTGCCCTGGGCCTCGACATACTTCGCGTACTCCGCTTCGGCGGCCTTCTTCTTCGCTTCCCGTTCCTCCTTTTTCTTCTTCGACGTTCGCAGATACTCCCGATAGGCGTCGATGTAGGCGCCTCTCCGTTTTTCAAAAGTGCCGGTCGCCGCCTCCTTCTGTTCCGATTCTTTCCCTTTCTCCGCCTCTTTCTTCTGATCCTCCGTTTGCTTCTCCGTCCCGGTTTCCCGCGCCTTCTCGCGTTCCCGGGCCTGCTCCTCCATGAACTCGCGGGCGCGGCGGACCTGTACCGGCTCCTTCCGGCGAGCACGCTCATCCTCGCTCAACGCTTGTTCCTCCATGAACCGCCGTGCCCGGAGAACCTGTACTGGTTCTTCAGGAATCCGTTTCGGTTCCTCTACGGGTACTTCTTTCAGTGTTTCGGGTGTCGCCGATGGCACTATTTCTGGTGCCGTGACCTTCTCAAGTTTTTCTTCTTCCTCGGCTACAACGGGCACTTCCGGCGGCGCAACCTCACTCATCACGGGGCGCGTCTCCGGCGCTTCATGACTCGCCCTCTTCACTGCCGCACGTTTCTCAAAAACCCCATCCATTAAAAAATTATGCACGGAGGTTCTTAGTTCTGCCGCGAGTTCGGCTTTTCTCTTATCGAAAGAGGCAAGAGTGGTAAGGCCGCTCGGGGTCTCCAAATTCAAAGCATTCTGATATAAAACCCACGCTCGGTCACTCAAATCCATTAGTCCGGGTTCTACTTCTATCCCCTTTAATTCCTGCTTCAGATTCTCGAGTTCCTTTCGGTATTGATCGAGCGTCGCCAAAGTTAAGCTAATATACCTGTCCGGATCTTCCGCGGCTGCAATCGTTGCCTCAATCTCGGAAAGCGGTGTTTCTAGCGTTGAAGATTTTCGGATATTCGGTTCCTCTACGGGCGCCTCTCCCTCGATCTCTTTCTTGAACGCGACGAGTTCACCGGCAACCCTCCCCATCTCCGTGATGATCTCCTTCCGCTGCGTCTCATCGGTGGTGCCCCGTAGGCGCTCCTGGAGCTCCCTCGTCAGCCGCTCCGCGGCCGCCCGAGCTCGCCTCTAGCTTTTCCCCGTCTTTGCCACCGCGCGAGGCCCCATACGTCTCGACTTTTTCCTGAACCTGGGCAAGAACTCCCTGCGCAACGGCGGCGGCTTCATTCGTTTCAGAGACCAGCGTTTCACCGGCCGCGTACGCTTCGGCAACCTGTTCAGGCGAGCCGCCAGCCGTTAGAACCGCCTCGACGTCCTCCCGCGCGGCGGTTTCGCTCTCACCGCGAGTCGCTTCGATGAGGCTCTCCGCCTTCACGACCTCGAGTCGGATATCGCCCGGAGCCTCGCGCCCCGTTTCGGCGTCGAGTCCCTCAGAGGTGATCTCGGCTTCCAGCTCCTCGGGCGGCTGCTTTTGCTTCGGCGAGGAACCGGCCAGCCGCTGCTCCGCATCCTCTGGTATGAATTCTTTCGCCATACTTTACGATCGAATCTGTCTCCGCAGCCGCTCAAGCTTGGTGGTTCGTATCTCTTCGAGTATGGCTTTTATCTGCGCATGGTGCTTGCTCCTTGCCTTGATCGTGCGTGCTTGGAAGTTCTCTATGATGCCGCTCATCGAGAGGCGCGGTTCGGGAACGGGCACGGCGCCGATTACATCATCCATCACTATTATTTTATCACACCTCAAGAATCGGTCACAAGAACTGACTTTGGATTTAACACAGGATGCGGGAATCTCACTGCCGCTCGGTCTCGAATAAATTTTGCTTACCCGGTGCGGGATACGGGAATCGAACCCGTGTTTCTTGCTTGGTCCCGCAGCAATTTTGCTTACCCGGTGCGACCAGCGAGAACCCCGAAGTATATGCTCCGCATAACTACGGGGCAGGTCGAACTCTTGCTCGGTGCGGGCAAGGAGGATTGAACTCCTGACTCTTGCTTGGGAAGCAAGTGTATTACCACTATACTATGCCCGCAATATAACTTGGGAAGTTTACCCCGTAGGAAGCTCTGCTTTCCTTCGGGGCAGACGTTCTGCCACTAAACTAATCTCGCAAAATTGAACGGGATTTCGGTTTGTACCTAAAAATTCTACGCCAGCTTGAATTTTTAGACAAACCGGGAAGAAGCGTCGCGTTCTGCCACCCCGCCCAAAGCTACGCATTGCGGCGAGTCCGCCAAACTGCTTCGCGTACTCGCGGACTATTGGCGGATAAACTAATCTCGCAAATTTTTTTAAGGCTGCGTCGGTGTTGCGCTCGGCTCGCCTCGCAGACTCGCCTCGCTATCGCGAGAGCGAAGCGGGAAATCCGGCGAAGCGGGGATGATGATGAGACGCTCCCCCTCTTCCCGGTAATTGAACTGCGATTTCAGCTCCTTCACCAAATTCCGGGGATCCTTGAAATACTCAATGCTTTCGAGGAGCGACGCATTCTCCTCCGCGAGGGCCCGGACGCTCCCCTGGAGCTCCGCGACCTCCGCCTCGACCGTTCGCTTCTCCTCAAGGAGGCGCCAGACGCCGACCACGAGTATCGCGACCACCCCGATGACCGCTCCGACGTGCCACAGCTTCATCCCGTTAGAAATTTTTTACCGGACGAAATCCCCGACCTTTCCCTAACCATAAAAGCAGCGATTGAGCGAGCGTACTTTTCCGTGATGTATTTCTAACGGGATTCATCCCGTTAGAAATATAACTTCGGAGGGACCGCCGACACGGCGCCCGCTTCTGTAGATTCGTAGGTTGTTGGACATTCGATACAAAATGAAATTTCTAACGGGATTCATCGTTTTTCAGTATACCTCCCCACCAATATCTCTGACAATCTACCCACACCGAACTCAAATCGATTGGTGGGGAGGTATATCCCCGCGATCACTTCTTCAGCAACTCCTTGAAGAGCTCGGGCGAGAGGTGTGCCTCGGCTCGTTCCTTGAGTCGTTTTTTGCCCCGCTTCTGCTTCTGCCAGAGTTTCATCTTCCGGCTGCGGTCGCCGCCGTAGAGGTACCCGGTCACGTCCTTCCGGAGCGCGGCGATGTCTTCACGGGCGATAACACGCCCCTCCACGATCGCCTGGATCGCTTGAGCGTATTGCTCCCGCGGCAAAATGGTTTTCAGTCGCTCGACCATTTTCCGGCCTTCGCGCTCGATGGACGTCCGCGGAAAGAAGCGGGAGAGGCCCGGTACCGGCGTGCCGGCGAGCACCACGTCCAGCCGTTTGATGTCTGCCGACACGTACCCCGCGAACTCGTAGCTCATCGAGGCGTATCCCTCCGTCGCCGATTTTAACTGGTCGTCGAAATCGCTCACGAGTTCCGCGAGCGGCATCGTCGCCTTGAGTTCCACGCGGTCGTGGAAGGTCTCGGTCCTCACGTCCGCCATCCGAAAGCGGAGCTGGAGCGGAAAGAGATTCGAGAGGTAGCTCGGTGGGACGAGGATGAGCATCGAAACGATCGGTTCCTGGATCTCCTGCGCCTCCGCGGGCAATTCCTCAGGTTGCGTAATCTCGCGCCACCCCGTCGCCGTCCGCACGCGGTACCGCACCGAGGGAAAGGTGTTCACCGTGCGGATGCCGAACTCGCGCACGAGCCGTTCCGCCGCGATCTCGTAGTGCAGCCGTCCGAGGAACCCCATCGTGTACCCGCGCCCAAGGACTTCGTTCTGGGCCGGTTCGATCATGAGCGCGGCGTCGTTCAACTTCAGTTTCTTCAGGCTCCGGGTGAGCAGTTCATGATCGTCGCTCGATTCGGGATAGAACGAGACGAACACGACAGGGTGCGGCTCGCGGTACCCCTCGAGCGGTTTTTCGCGGTTGAGCGAGGAGCGGTTCGCGGCAGTCACGATGACCAGGGTGTCGCCGATACGCATTGCATCGGGGTCCTTGATGCCGGTCGCGACGTACCCAATCATCCCCTCCTCGAGCCGTTCGCAGGGCTTGAGCTGCGGCATGAAACGCCCGAGCTCTTTCATTCGCGAGCGCACCTTGGTCGCGACTGTGTAGAGCTCGTCATCCGTGGTGATCGTCCCCTCGAACACGCGAACCGACGCCACCACCCCTTTGTGGTTGTCGTAGAACGAATCGAAGATAAGCGCTCGTACCCCGCGTCTTCCTTGCTCCGCTCCTTTCGGGGGCGGCACGCGGAGGACGACGGCGTCCAGGAGTTCCGTGACCCCCTCTCCGGTTTTTCCGGAAACAAGGAGGATATCCTTCTCGGGAACGTCGATGAGCTCGGCGAGCTCACGAACCACGGTGCGGAGCCGTTCATCCGCCCGCATTTCGCCGCGGAAAAGGTCGATCTTGTTCACCGCCCCGATGACCACGATTCCCGAGGCGCGTGCCGCCCGCAGGTTCGCGAGCGTCTGCGCCTGTATGCCCTGGGTCGCGTCAACCAGAAGGATTGCCCCTTCGACCGCCGCGAGCGCGCGCGACACCTCGTACGAAAAGTCGGAATGGCCCGGGGTATCAATCAAATTCAAGATATAGGGCACCGCATGGAGGGTATAGGACATGCACACGGGCGCCATCTTGATGGTGATGCCGCGCTCCCGTTCGAGCTCGAGCTGGTCGAGATACTGGGCACGCATTAAACGTTCGGGTACGGCGCCAGTACGCTCCAAAAAACGATCAGCAAGGGTACTCTTCCCATGGTCAACGTGAGCAATAATCACAAAGTTTCGGATGTTACTCATACGAAGTGGTCGACGCCTGCCCCGTAGTCAACGCGAAGCGTTGTACTAGCGGGGTGAGCGATGATAACGAAATTTCGTATTGCATTCATAATCCTGCCCCCCACACCTCATTAAACAATTCTCGAGAATTGCTAAATTACTATACTTCTGGTACGCCGTTTACCGCACCAGCGTGAGATCGACACGCACCCGCCGATCGGGATCGGGAAGGAGGGCGGTGTAGGTAGGGCCCCTCGACTCACTCCAGAGATACCCCACCGGCGCGAGTATTGCAAGTTTCAATGTCGTCGAAACGCCCGACTGGCGATCGAAAATGAACGAGAAGCGCATCCCCTGCTCCGGCGCGACATCCGGACGTTCCGGAACCTGATACCGCACCTCGAGCGTTTTTTGTTTGCCCGCCGGGATATTGAGCCACGTCCCGAACACGGTCTTCCCGAACGCGGAGCCGATCCACGCCTTGTAGGCACTCGAAAAGAGCGTATTCGCCTCGAGCGATTCGAGCGTCGGATGTACCACGAATCCCGGGGCCGCGACGGGCGAGAGCGTCTTCACATCGTTCCCCGAGAGCGCAACAAGCGTCGCGTTCGGATTCGCGAACACCTGAATATAGTTTTGGTTCGTCGCGCGCCACCACGGATCTTTCTCTTTATTTCCGCGGTGGGTTCGCGTCACCGAGAGATCGGTCAGGACTCCGCCCGCGGTATCGACGTCAATACGGGCGTCGATGAGTTCCTCCACAAACGCATCGGATTTGCCTCCGGCGACGTTCGCGTTCACGACCGCGAGGTAACTCCCCCAGAACCCATTCGGCAATTCATAGACCGCGCCGTCAAGATTCGACGCGTTGAAGAAGTCGGCGAGCGCGGGATCCCTCGCGAAGAACATCAGATCCTTCTTCGCGAGATGCGTTTCAAGCCTCGCGAAGAGCGCCGATTGACGGCCGGCGTCAAGGTCCCCGAGGCGCTGAAGAACCGTAGGAGTGAGCACTTTCAGTATCCGTTTTGGCTCACCCGCCTCCCGATCCTTCCCCGCCTCCACTTCACGCTGAAGATGCTCGAGGAATGTTCCGGGCTCTATCGTAAGATCGTACTCGGGAAGCACAATGGGGCCCACCGTTTCGAGAATCGAACGGAACACGTTGATATTCAACGCCAGTGCGCCGTCGAAACGGATGTTCCGTTCGCGGTACATGAGTGACTGCTCGAGGAATCCAATGACGGTCCGCGCCGACGTCGGGAAGTCGAAAAACCAGTTCGCATCACGCGCTCCCCACTGTTCGGTAACCGTCCGGAGCTGGAGCGGCGGCACGACCGCAGCGGTGAGTTGACCGTCGGGGTCGTAGATGTCGCGCACATCCATACTGACAAGCTGCCCTTTCTGGATCACGAGGTCGGCATAGCTCCCGATGAAGCCACCGCCCGGGCGGAGCTCCGCGGGGTTTTCAAAAAAAAGGAGGAAGTGCCTCGGCTCCTCGCTTTCGAGGAAACTAACGACGCCTCCGAGGAAACGCTCGAGCCCCGCGAGTTCCGCACCCCGCTTCACGTAGTGGTCGCCGAGCGTCTCGTCGAGATTCGCGAAAAACGCCGACACGTTCCGAAGAGACGCGGTGGTATTCTTCACCTCGCCGGTCCGCGTTCTGATGCTCGCGATACGTTCACGGGTCTCACGAACGAGCTCGAGGAGGCGGGATCCGTCGGTCTGAAAATACCGGAAGCCATACTGTTTGAGAGCCGCGAGACGTTCCGAGAGCTCCAGAAATTGCTGGTTTAACCCCGCCACCTGGTCTAACAGGTTCCTTCCCTCCCGGGCGACGGGTATCATGCCGCCCGCAAGATCGAGGAAGGCGTTCACGTTCCGCTCGTCAAGGAAGTGCTCGAGCGAAACGAACGCGTCCCGGTTCTCGGTGAGATGCTGCGATGCCGCCTCCGGATCGAGCCGACCGAGCGCGTCGAACGATCGCATAAAATTGTCCACAATGACGCTTCCCGTTCCGGCGAGCCGGTCGCGGACTTCCTGGACGTTCCCTGCAACCACGAGGCCGCCGCCTATGAGTATCACGGTCCCGGCGACCGTGAGTGCGCCGAGCGCGCGGCGAAGTCGTCGAAACCGCGGGAGCGGTCGCTGCGGCGCGCGCTCAAGATGCACCACCTTCCGGTGCGAGTGCGGGTCATACCGCCTGCCGGGACGCTTGATATCAGCAAGGACGGGATCGACGTTCTTGGGAGGTACCGGTTCAGGCATGGATCAGCATGGTGCGACCGATCGAAAGAGACTGAGGAGTTCGTCTGCCGCGCGTTCCCATGAAAATCGCTTCACGTTGACATATCCATTCTCGATGTATTTTTTTCGAAGCTGCTCATTTTCGAGAAACGCATCGATTGCCGCGGCGAGCTCGCTCGGGTTCCACGGATTCACGAGCAGCGCTGCGTTTCCAACCACCTCAGGGACGGAGGAACGGTTCGAGGCGACCACCGGCACGCCGGAGGCCTGCGCCTCGAGCGGCGGGAAACCGAACCCCTCGAAGAACGAAGGGTAGGCGAAAACGCGCGCGAGCGCGTACAGCTTCCGGAGATCGTCCGCTTCAGCCCTACCCCACCGGACGATATCGTCACGGTACGGTGAGACATCGAACGCGCGGAGTGTTTCTTCGTAGAGCCACCCGAGTTCGCCGACCACCACCAGCTTGAGATCGCGGTTGCGCGCCTCGGACTTCAAAAGCGAGAACGCTTGGACGAGCGCCGGAAGGTTCTTCCGCGGCTCGACCACCCCGACCGAAAGAATGAACGGACCATCCACGCCATGGGTCCGGGCGAACGGAGCGAGATCGGGAGCGGCGCGCTCCGCCTCTCCCGTGGCACTCACGCCCGGGTAGATGACCCGCACGCGGTCGGACGATACGCCAAACGTCCCGACAAGGTCCGCTTTCGTGAATTCGGAGTCGACGATGACCGCCGCCGCCCGTCGCGCCTCGCGACGGCAATCTTGGAGCCAGTGCCACCAGCGTTTCTGTGCGGGAAAGAATTCCGGGTAGTGCACGAACGAAAGGTCATGGAAGGTCATGACGCGCGCCACGGATGGACGCGTGCGCAGGAGGTTCAGGTGGGGAGTGAAGGCGATATCCGCATCCGCGAAGGCGCTGCTCGTCGGAACATGCAGGAAGCGGGATGAAAGGTCGAGGAGTTTGTTGGGAATATGGCGCACGACGATCGCTACGTTCGGAGAGCTCGTGAGTGGTGGAGGAAGCGGCGCAGGACGGAGCGCATTGTAGAAAAGCGTGAACGCGACATCCTCCGGCGCACGGCGGAGGAGCGGCGCGAGGAGACCTATGGTATACGCTTCGACGCCCGAGGTTCTCCCCTTCGACAGCGATCGAATGTCAATGAGCGCTCGTATCATGGGGCGGGTTACGACCTGACCGGAAAACCGATGCTTCCGAGGAGCGAACGGAACTGCTTCAAGAACTCTTCTTCCGAGAACCGGGCGCCACGCCGCGCGATCGCCTGCCGATTCAGTTTCAACGACTCGAGATCGCGGACCGTCCGTGCGATCGCCTGCGGCGTCTGTTCATCGAAGAGCAGCCCTGTCGTGCGGTGTTCAACGGTCTCGGCTCCGCCGCCGCCGTTGAAGGCAACAACGGGTGTGCCGCATGCGAGCGCTTCGGCTGCAACCAGGCCGAAATCCTCGACCTGGGGGAAGACGAGCGCCCGGGCGTTCGAGTAGAGAAGGCGAAGATCGGCGTCGGATGCGTTGGGAATGAACTCGATGTACGGACTCGTTGCAAGCGTCTTCAACTTCGCCGCCTCCGGACCTTGCCCCACCACCTTAAGCG
Source organism: uncultured Candidatus Saccharibacteria bacterium (assembly GCA_964356055.1). GTDB lineage: Bacteria > Patescibacteriota > Minisyncoccia > UBA6257 > GWB1-50-10 > JAUSKB01. The sequence continues at coordinate 416 of CAYHFV010000025.1, read as the reverse complement.
GCAGCCGAAGTTCATTGAACGCCCGAATACCAAGATCGAACCGCTTGTAGTAGAGAAGCCGGCCGACCATAAGGAAATACTCCTTCGTGCCCGGTACCACTTCGGGGTAAAACGTCCTGGTGTCGACCGGGGGGTAGATCACCGCCGCATCCCTGCCGTAGTATGTTCGTACCTTCTCCGCGATGAACTTCGAGTCGGCGATGAAGAAATTGACCCGCTCCGAGGCGCGCCGGTCCCAGCGCCTCAGCCATGCGGCAACGGGACGCGCGAAAGCACGCGTAAGAGGCCAGGGTGCGAAAGGCGCGCTCCGGGCGTACTCGAGCTCCCACGCGTACCGGAGCGGCGTGTGGCAGTAGCTGACGTGGTACTCGCCCTCGACCCGGAACCCCTTCGCGTACCCCGCTGAGGAGGAGAGA
>CAYHFV010000024.1:0-9723 GCA_964356055.1 uncultured Candidatus Saccharibacteria bacterium | reverse complement strand
GGCAAGCACGAACCCATCGTCTCCAAGAGTTTGTTCGACAAAGTGCAGGACATCCTCAAGGGGAATGGGAGGCCGCACCACAAGACGAAGAACGAGCCACGTCCGCTTTGCGGCCTGTTCCGTTGCGGCGAGTGCGGGAGGATGATTACGGCGGAAGTCCAGCGAGGCCATACCTACTACCGGTGCACGAAGAAATCGGCCGTGCGATGCTCCCAGCTCTACGTGAGAGAAGAAGAACTTGCCCGCCAGCTCTCGGATATTCTTAACCAATTTGCCATGCCGGAAACATGGGCGGCGGAGCTTTCCAAGATGGCGGACAAGGACGAACGAGAATATCTCCAAACATCGGCCGCTACGAACCAAGCGACGAGATTGGAGATCGAGGTCATTTCCCAAAAACTCCAACGCCTTCTTTCGGTATATCTTGACCAAGATATTGAGCGGGAAGCATACCGCTCGGAGAAGGCAGAGCTTCTCTCCCGCAAGAAGTCGTTGGAGGAGAAAGTAGAGCAAATGAACCGAGGGATGATCGCTTGGCTCGAACAGTTCCGAAACTGGCTGAAAGATGCGCAAATGCTTAGCGAAGTTGCCACTTCACCCGACCTCCCCCTTAAAAAATCCTCCGCACAAAAAATCTTCGGCTCGAACGCATTTATAAAAAATCGTCTTGTTGAATTTAATCCCGTGCCACCATACGATGCGCTCCGCGCATCGCGCGTGAATTTTTCTGAAACTGAACTTTGTACTGTCTTGGTGCCCTCGAGAGGAATCGAACCTCTATCGCCTCCTTCGGAGGGAGGCGTCCTATCCGTTGAACGACGAGGGCAGTTGCTTACTGTACCCTATTGTAAACCGCGTGCCGTACTCACACTCTATCCATTGAGCTATGGGGGCGTCCGCAAAGAGCATACCAGACGTGCCCAAATCGGCAACTAAGTTTCCTACTCATTCTAAGGTTCTTAAGAACCTTAGAATGGAAAATGAACACATAAGAAACAAAACACCCCGACTTCGGTCGGGGTGTTGGATGTCTTCATTCCGTCCTACTCGTACCCTTTCGCCTGGAGCGCAAAGAGGTGAGCGTAGAGTCCTTTCGGAGCTTTCGCGAGTTTCTCGTGCGAACCCGCTTCCACAACGTGCCCCTCGTCGAGCACAATAATCTTCGACGCTTTGCGGACGGTCGAGAATCGGTGCGAGATAAGAATGACGCTCTGATCGGCGGAGAGTTTCTCGAACCGCTCGAATATTTCCGCTTCTCCCTCTGCATCAATCGAGGCAGTCGGCTCATCAAGGACGATGACCTGCGCCTTTCGGTAGAAAACTCGCGCGAGTGCAAGTCGCTGCCACTGGCCGAGGGATGGTTCCACGCCGCCGGAGAACTGACGTCCGAGCATTTGCCGATACTCGTCATCCCATGCTTCGATAAATGAGGTTGCGCCGCTCATTTGCGCCGCTTCGCGGACCCGTTCCTGCGACATCGGAACGCTACTCCGTCCCATTGCAATCGCCTTCTCAACCGAAACTTCATAGTGCGCAAACTCCTGAAAGAGAATGCCGAGTTTCGCGTACCACGATTCCCGATCGATCGTCCGGAGGTCATACCCCCCGACCGTGATACGTCCCTCGGTCGGGTCGTAGAACCTGCAGAGGAGCTTCACGAGGGTTGTCTTCCCCGCGCCGTTGCGCCCTACGAGTGCGATCTTCTCTCCCGGCGCAATACGGAACGAGACATTCTCGAGTACGCGTCTCGTCGCTCCTGGATAGGAGAAGCTAACATTCTCAAAGACAACTTCGGGCGTCACAGACGCAATGAGAATCTCCGGGTGCGCTGGTTCCTGAATCACCGCTGGCAGGTCGAGCAATCGAAATATTTCCGAAACGAACCTATTGTCCTCATACTGACTCCCCAACGTATTGAAGAGCCCGGATACGGCGCTCCGGAAACTCACCGCCGCGCCGATGATGAAGATGAATGTCCCGATCTCGAGCCGCGCCGCCACTACATCACCGATGAATGCGAGCGCGACCGCGATGATACCAGCACCTCCCGCAATGAACGCAAGAAATGAGTACCGGAACCGTCGACGCTCATTCGCGATCTGCTCATCCTGAAAACTCCGATAGAGACCGCGAATAACATCCAGGAAGCGAGAGATGTTCTGAAAGAGTTTTAGCTCAATCACCCTCGTCACGTTATAGAAGTGATGCATGAAAGCAACGTACCGCCTCCGCGTCTCTGCTCGACCATGGAAGATTCCCCACACCCGCTTTCCGTACTTCAGTTGCACGATAAGCTCGGGGACCGTCGCGACAACAACCAGCGGGAGTGTCCACCACTTGTACGCGGCGAGAATGCTGGCGCCGATCACAACCGTCACGACTCCCTCGAGAACATCACCGAAACGCTCCGCAAAATTGTAGAGCCGGTGTTCATTCTCATCGGTGATGGTTAGAAGATCATTCTTCTTCGGATCCTCCCAGTGTGCAACGTCGAGCGCGCCACGTTTCTCAAAAAACAAAAAATCAACTTTCTCTTCGAGCCGGAACCGGAAAATCCGTGAAAAGTACGACCGCACAGCGTAGAAAATTTGCGGCAGGATAAACATTACCGCAAAAAGAGCGACCGCAAGCGGGAGGAGTGCTGAGAGCACTCCGCTTGTGCTGCGCACAAGCTCGTTCACGAGGAACGCCTGCGCCGCTTGTCTGCCGTACCCCGCGACCGTTCCCAAAACCAACATCGAGCTGATGCCGATGATAAGCCACGGTGTCCACCCCCAAACGAGCTTTAGAACCCGTAGGGAATTTCGAGAAAGTGAGGTAATTGCCGTTTTTTCCATTCCTTCCTCCTTAGTTTTTCTTTTAAAGTTAAACTGTCAATGTTATAAACTATAATGCACAACTAGTCAATCTTCTCCTTATCACGGTAGATACCCATGAGTATTCCAACGACCGACCACAACAGCAACCGGCCCGCTTGGAGATCCCAGAGGAAGTGGTCAAAGAGACCGAAGATGAGGAGCGAACCGAGCAGCACGGCAACGAGGTCCGCCTCAATGTTTCCCTCCCCTCGGAAAGAGCGGGTGCTCAAAACCAGAGCGCCCAGAAACCATAGAAACGCGGCGAGCCCCGGAATCCCAACCTCGGTCGCGACCATCAGGTAGAGGTTGTGGATCGGCTGCCACTCCCACCAGTGCTCGAGCCCGCGCAACGCGTACCACCCCTCGTCAACGGTGCGGAGGAGCTGATTTCCCATCCCGACCCCGAAGGGATGGTGGAAAATGATATCGAGCCCGATGAGATCATAGAGGTAACGGTGCGCGACCGAACCCTCGCCGGGAGCGAACCCCGCGCGGGGCAGTATCGCCCACCCAAGGGTGAACGCGAGGAAAACGCCGATGAGCGCGAGAGTCGCAAGCAGTTCGAGTGCTCGTGCGCGCGTCTCCCGCCGCTTCATACCAGCCGCAAGCGCCGCAACAAGGAGGATAAGCGCCGTGATCCACCCGGACCGGGAAAAGGTAACGACGAGACCGACGGTAACAATGATGATCCCTGCTACTATCACAATGAATGTCCGAATGTCGCCCGGGCGACGCGTGAGAAAGAGATAGCAGAAGCACCCGAGGCCGAGGACGAGGAATCCTGCAAGAATGTTCGCGTGCGGCATGGTGCCCAAGGCGCGCAGGAACTCCCCGCCCCCGATCACAACGTGCCCCACCCCTTTCGTTGCCTCGGCAATGACCGGCTCGCCGAGGAGCGTGAGTCCGACGCTCTTCCCCCGAATGAACTGGCCGATGCCGATTACAGCCTGGAGCGCGCTCGAGGTGGCGAGGGTCGCCGCCACGGCACGGAGGGAGAGCGCGCCGCCGCGGAGGAACGCGGCGAGCGCAAAGGCCGCAAGAACCACGAGCGCGAGGCGGATGAGCGTATAGAAACCGAGCGCGGGGTAGGAGGCGAGAAAAAGCGAGAGCGCGGCGAGCGCAACGAAGAGGACCGGCTGCCAAAAACGCACGAGGAGCGCCAAAAGTTCCGCGCGGTATCTCGCGAACGCGAGCACCACGCAGGCGATGAGGAGGAGGTCGGTCCCGAAGAGAAACGCCGAGGTGTACTCGCCGATGTAGACGTTCGAGAAAGAGAAGGGGAACGAGAAGAGGAACTTCTTCGTGCCGAAGGGGAGCGAGAAGAAGAAGGCGAGCGCCGTTCCGCGAGCGACCAGTGCGACCGATCGCGCGTTCATAGGACGGCGTCGATAACCGCGTAGAGGAGTCCGGCTCCGAATACGAGATAGAGCAGCGCGCTCGCGGCCCGAAGCGGCCGGCGCGGGAATGCCCGCCGCCACATCGCGACGACGAAGATGCCTTCGAGCGCGAGAAAAATCCCTCCGGTGAAACTCAAGACCGAGAGGAACTCTCGGAATCCCGCCAGATAAAGGGCTGGCGGGACGAGGACCACTGCGCCCACCACCACGGCGCGCGGGACGTGAAAATCGAACCGCAGAACGTCGCGGACGTTTGCTCCGATCATGAAGTACGAGGTCCAAAGGGTGATGAGGCCGAGCACCCCGATCAGGCCGAGCAGGAAAGGTGAAACCCCCGTGATACCGGTTAAGGCGTCTTCGGAGACCTCTCCCGGCAACCGGAGGATGCCGAACACGAAGGCCGCGTAGATGACCGCCGGAATGATCGTTCCTCCGGCGACCGCGCCTCTCAAAGAGAACGGGGTGCCGGCAGCGGACGCTTTTCGGTGTTCTTCGACCACCTTGGAGATCGCAGGACGGCCAGAGAGCGAGAAGAGGAGAGGGCCGAACGGAAGGAGAAAGGTGGCGAGAGAGAGAGGCTTCATAAGCGGCGTCGTGAGGGGCCGGGCGCCGCCCGCCGCGACGACGACGAGCACGATTGCGACCACACCGACGATGCCCATGAATTCCGCCCAGCCGAGCCACTCGAGTTTTGCGAACGCGAAGAGCGATCCGAGCACCCAAAAGACGGCGAGCGCCGCGGAGCCGCTCCCGGGAATAATAAGCTCAGCGAACGAGGGGGTAAGGACAAGGTAGATGGTGAGCACGAAGAGGAGTTCGAAGAGAATGGCGAGCGCGGCGAGGAGACCGAAGGGGCGGCGGAGGTACCGCTCGGCGAGGTACCCGAACTCGTGGCGGCCGGGATTTTCGACGAGAAGCTCGGCATACATAAGGTGGACGATGCAGTAGACGGCGGTAAAAGTAATGAGAAATACCTTTCCGGCAAGGAGCCCTGTTTCATTCGCGACGTACGGTAAAGAAAAAATGCCCGCGCCAATAATAGTGCCCGCGAGCAATCCGATCGCAAGAATAAAACGCGAAAGCATAGAATCACTGTTCACCTAAAACGAAAGGCTAATAACCAGAAATATTTTCTTCGAATCCGTCCGTGGTCTTGTGTCTACAATTTTCAGTTACTAGTTTCCGGTTATTCTTCGAGGTACACCTCGTTCCCTTCGTGCACTTTCTCCGTCACCTTGATGCCGACCTGCTGCCCCTTCTTCGCCTTGTCGATGGGGGCGTGCTCGTACTGCATCGAATCGATGGTTTGGGCGAAATCGGTGTGCGTCCCCTTGAATCGAACGGTGACGCCGACCTCGACCGGTTTCGAGAACTCGACGATCGCGACCCCAAGGTTCCCGTAGTAGTGGGTGACTCGACCGATCAGTTTTGGCTCTTTGATTGCCATGGTATTCACAGCTAGTAGCCACTGGTTTCTAGCCACTAGAGCGCTCGCTCCGTCCCTCGCTATTGGCTATTGGCTAATCGCTATTGGCTATTTCAGAGAATTCGACCTTTGACGCCGTTGCGTTCCTCTTCGGCTTCGATGAGCTCCACCACGCGGTCGACAAGATCACTCGGGTCCTTTGAAAACGCGAGCTTCCCCGGGCCGCGGTGCGCGCCCTCGACGAGCCCGCGGATGATGTCGGCGGTCCCCCCGCTTCCCTCGAGCACGCCGATCGGCTTCTGGTCCTCAAACGCGATCGTGAACTCGTTTAGAGTCCCGATGCGACCGCAGACGACGATGACCGCATCCGACGAGCGGGTGAGAATGAGGTTCCGTCCGGCATACTCAAATCCAGTGTAGATGATGAGGTCGTGATAATCCGTCGGGAGGCGGTAGGTTTTCACGTGCGCTGCCTTCGAAGCGGCGGGCGAGAGGCCGATCACCGTCCCTCCCTCCGCCTTCGCCCCCTTCGCGGACCAGTAGGGAATGCCGGTGGTGGCGCCGGTCACGAGCACAAGCCCTCGCTTCGCGATCTCGCGCCCGAGCGCTTCGGCATCCTCGAGAGCGCGCGCCGCGCAGTGCCCGGTCTCCGCCGCTCCGGAAACGCAGATCTTATACTTCAAACGCGCTCCGTGATTTTCAGCGCCTGTGAGGGCCGCAACCGACGTCGTTTTCTTCGCCATAGGGATCCATTATACCACCACGGTCGTACCCGGTGAAGGAATTTCCGCGGCGATGGCGAGTTCGTCGCGGATCTTCTGCGCCAAGCCGAGTGCCTCATTCTCCTCTCCCTGGACCACGAACACTTTTTTAAGCGAGAGGCGGAGCGGCGAGAGCCACCGGAGGAGCTGTGGCTGGTCGGCGTGGGCGGAGTAACCGCTGATCGTGTACTTTTTGCAACGCACCGGAACGGCTTCGCCGTAGATCGTGACTTCGCCCGTACCTTCCAGAATCCGCCGACCGAGCGATCCTGACGCCTGATACCCTATAAAAAGGATCGCGCTCTTCGGATCGGACAGGTAGCGGCGCTCGTGGTGCAGGATGCGCCCGCCGTTCGACATGCCCGCGCCCGCCACGATGACCTTGGGCGGCGGGACATTGTTGATCGCCTTCGACTCCTCGGTGGTGAGCGTGAGCGTAAGCCCCGGAAAATTGAAAATGGCGTCGCCGGACCGCACGAGGTCGAGCGAAATCTTATTAAAGTACAGTGGGTCGGAGGAGTACTTCTGGTAAATGGTGGTGAGCTTAATGGCGAGCGGGCTGTCGATAAACACGGGGGTCCGAGGAATCCGCCCATGCTCGACCAGGTCGTTCAGTTCGAAGAGGAGCTCCTGGGTCCGCTCGAGCGCGAACGCGGGTATCATAAGCGCGCCTTTCGCTTTCACGGTGTCCTCCACCGCATCCTCCAAGAGGTCGCGTCGCCGGTCGAGCGCCTCATGCACCCGATTGCCGTACGTTGATTCGATCAAGGCGTAGTCGGCGTGATCGAAGTACTCGGTGGGTTTGAGGAGCGGCTCGGGACTGTTCCCAAGATCGCCCGAGAAGACGATCCGCTTCCCCTCCGCCTCGACCGCGATCGACGAGGAGCCGAGAATATGCCCGGAGTCCCAGAGCTCAACCTTTATGTCTCCGATCGTAACCGGTTCGTGGTACGGGATCCCCGCCCACTGTTCGAGTGTTTGCTCAATCTCGGCAGTCGAAAAAATCTGCTTCTCTCCTCGTTTTTCCGCATCTTCGCGGAGGATGTGCTCGGAGTCAAGGAGGAGGAATTCGGCGATGTCTTTCGTGGGCGGCGTCGAATAAATGGTGCCGCGAAAACCGGCTTTAACAAGCTTAGGGAGTCGACCGATGTGATCAATGTGGCCGTGCGTCACGAACACCGCCGCGACCTCACCGGGTTCGTAGGGAAACGGTTCGAAGTTGTGTCTCTCGCAAAAGCGCGATCCTTGAAAGAGGCCGCAGTCGATGAGTATCTTCGTTGTCTTTGTCTCAACGAGGTAGTTCGATCCTGTCACCACCTTCGCGCCGCCGTAGAACGAGAGTTTCATCCCGTTAGAGATGCAATTTCGGAACTGCCTCCGACCGTGTAGCTGTATTCGTGAGTGTCACCATGGTTCACGCTTTCCTACTCGCTGAAATCTCTAACGGGATTCATGCGTCAGTATTCAGTGTACTACAATTGCCCTTGTCGCACCACGAAACTCGACAAAATAATATCTTTATGAAATAATATACACAGCGTAATTATCACGTTTTCTATCAGCGAGGCGGGCAGTGAAAGAAAAGCAGTTTTTTGTGATCGTGTTCCAGATCGGTGGAGAGGTCTTTGTTGATTACGGGTGGGAATTCTCCGAGGCGCAATTTGTGAGAGATGTTCACTACCGCGTGGAACACCCGAAAAAGTACCCAAAGTACCGCGGACTTCCCACCGCACGTTTTTTCAACTACGAGGTCCGGGACATTACACGGTACGCAGAAAAAAAGGCCAAGAACAACGACGTAATTGCAAGAATCGTCGAGAAACTCAGGCGAAGGGTTGGAGCGCAACCGGTCAGATGACCGGTTTTTTTTCGGCGGCGAGCGCCGCGAGCTCTTCCTCGGCGACCTCCCGCTCGTTCCACGGGATTTTTTTCCCGCGCGCGACACGGATCGAGGTCTCCGTCCCCTTCCCCGTCATCACCACCACATCACCTTCCTTTGCGAGCGTGAGCGCCTTTCGAATCGCCTGCCGCCGATCGGGGATTTTCCAGATCTGGTCGGGCGGGAGGCGACGGGGCGTCGCCTCGGAAAAGCCTTTTTCGATATGCGCGATGATCGCCGCCGGATCCTCGTCGAACGGGTCTTCACTCGTCAAAACGATCGCATCACAAAGCTCTGCAGCGATTTTACCCATGATGGGTCGCTTCCACACATCGCGCCCCCCTGAGGCCGCACCAAAGACGCAGATGAGTCCATCCTGCTCCCCCACGAACGAATCACGGAGCGCTTTCAACACCTGCTCAAAGGAGTCGGGGGTGTGCGCGTAGTCCACGACAACCGAGAATGGTTTCCGTTGCACGAACTCCATTCTCCCCGGCACGCCGCGGAATTTCTTGAACGCCTCCACGATAGTCTCCCAGGAGATGCCGTAGCGCTCCGCCACGCACGCGGCGGCAGCGGCGTTCCCCACGTTAAACTCGGGAACGAGCCATTCGCCGAGCCACGCGCGGTTCTGCTTGAGTATCAAACCCATCCCGTGCGCCGCCGCTTCCTGGAAGAGCCGCCCGCGGCTGAACCGAGTACATTCGCTTTCCGGAACGTCTCGCGCGGCGGAGGCAAACGAGGGCGCGTTCGGATCGTCGTCGTTTATGAAGAAGCGGCGCTCTCGCTTCGAGGAGTGGCGAAGCGAGCGGAAAAACCGGACCTTCGCGTCGCGGTACGCCTCGAATGACCCGTGCGATTCAATGTGCTCCGGCGCGAGATTCAAAAAAACCGCGCCGTCCCACTCGATGAACCGTTCGCGGTGCTGGAGGACGCCCTGCGAAGTCACCTCGAGGAACGCGTGCGAGGCGCCCGCCCGGACTGCCTCCCGGAGGAACCGTGCGATGAAAAACCGTCCCGGCATCGTGTTGCCCGTCCGGTTCGGGACGTCACGGCCAGGAATCTTCACGCGAACAGTCGAAAGTACCGCCGTCTTCTTCCCCGCCATCTCGAAAATCGTTCCGAGGAGATCGACCACGGTTGATTTTCCCTTCGTGCCAGTCACCCCCACGACCGTGAGTTTCCGGCTCGGGAAACCATAGGCGAGGTGCGAGAGAAAGGCGAGAAGGTAGTGGTAGATCGAGCGAATGAGCGACATGCGTTCCGAGTCCTCTAGTGCCTGGTACCGAGCGTTTTCAGGGCCGTGCGGATGTGCTCTTCGATGGGTCCTGAACCGTGCGGGAGCCGCTCGAGCACCTTCCGGACCTCGGCCCGGGAGTAGCCGAGGCCGACGAGCACCTCT
>CAYHFV010000023.1:0-10382 GCA_964356055.1 uncultured Candidatus Saccharibacteria bacterium | reverse complement strand
CGCGATTCCCGACGCGGTACAAGGAGTAGCGATTTCGGTCAAAGAATTCTTGTGCGTCCTCCCACCGTGACCCCGCGTGAGTCCAGTTATCGGCGTTGTACTCGAAAACAACGTACGGGTTGAACCTCCGAATGCTTTTCTCTCCTCCGGCGAGCACCGGGAAGTCGCTCCCGCGGGTGTCGATCTTGATGAGGTCGAGCCGGTCTATCCGGGCGTCCCGCAGAACGGTATCCAGGGTTGAAACCGTAACCTTTTCCTTCCTCTGAAGGCGATCGAGTTTGTACAGACTGGAGGTGCCCTTGTCCGACAGCGCGTCGCTGTATGTGTACAGATCCATGGTCCCCTCTGCGCGGGAAAGTGCCAGTGGGAACACCCGGACGGTTCTCAAGGTGTTGAGGGCAATATTGCCACTCAGCCTCTTCACGATATCTGGGTTTGGCTCGAATGCGAACACTGCTCCGGTGTTCCCCACCAACCGCGCCATGACGAGCGCGTGGGTCCCAATGTAGGCCCCAACGTCAACCGCAACCCCACCACCCGTAAGGATTCCTCTAAAAAGATCGGTAACGTTTCGCTCGTATTCTCCCCGAAAAAAGAGGTCCCACTCCACGTAGGAGGAAGTGTCCACCTGAATGCGCAGCCCGCCGTCGTAGGGAATCACCGCGTGGATTTGTACTTTCCCGGGCGGAAAGAGAAATTTCAGAACCCGCTGGGTTCCACGCGGATGGAACCTCCGCGTCACCGCTGCAACGATCTTTACGATACGGTTCATAGTTTCCCGTCACCGCGCGCCTGCTGCGGCTTCCCCAAGCGCGGCAACAACGTATTCCAGCTCCTCTGCCGCGAGTGTTGGGCCGCTCGGCAGGTAGAACCCGTTCCTCCCCACCTCGTTCGCCACCGGACAGTCGTCTTCTCTCACGATCCCTTTTTCGATGAAAATTCGCTGCATATTCGCGGGAACGAACGCCTCCCGGGTCTCGACACCTCTCTCGGTGAGCGCCTGCCGCACCGCGGCGCGCCTTCCCGCGAGACGCCCGTGGAGCACCACATGGTACATCCAGTAGACGTTCTTCGCGTAGGGCTTCTCGACGGGTAGCTGCAACCCCTCGATCCCCTGCAAACGGTTCCGGTAGAACTCGGCAATCTCGCGCTTCTGCGCTATCACCGCCTCGATCCTCTTGAGCTGGGAGGTTCCCAAGGCCGCCTGCAGGTTGGTCATGCGGTAGTTAAACCCTACCGCAGTATGCATGAACCGCTGCTCGGTGCCGTACGCCAGAGACTTGAGCGACCGCGCGCGCGCTGCGAGGCTCCCATCGTTCGTCACGACCATACCGCCCTCGCCGGTCGTGATTATTTTATTGGCATAAAAACTGAAACAGGCGATGTCCCCAAAGGAACCGACGCGTTTCCCCCTATACTCCGCACCGTGTGCCTCCGCCGCATCCTCAACAACGAAGAGGTGGTGCTTTTTTGCGACCGCAAGGATCGGGTCCATGTCGGCGGGGTGGCCGTAGACGTGCACGACCTCGATTGCTTTCGTCCGCGGGGTTATCTTTTTCCCGATCTGCATCGGGTCGATGTTCCAGGTATCAGATTCGATGTCGACGGGGACTGGCGTCGCTCCTGTATAGAGGATGGCGAAAACGCTCGCCATGTTCGTGAAGGTCGAGACGAGTACCTCGTCGCCGGGACCGATGCCGAGCGCGGCGAAGGCGAGGTGGAGCGCGACCGTTCCGTTCGCCGTCGCGACCCCTTGCGCGCACCCGCAGTACTCCGCGAACTCCCGCTCGAACCGCGGAATAAATGTGCCCGACGTTCCGGAGATTTCGGAGGCGGCGAGCGCCTCGAGGACCGCCGCGCGGTCACTCTCGTCGATGCTGGGACTTGAGACTTTTACATTCATACTCGCACGGTCACGTTTACAGAAAAACTATAGAGTATTGCTATCCTTTTTGCAATTTTAGACATAAAAAAGAGGTAGGGTTGCAACCCTACCTCCTGCACCTTTAGAAAGGGTACGGGATGAGTCCTGACTCCCGGAGCTGAGCTTCGAGAGTGTTCAGGTATCCTCGCAACGCCTGGAAGCGCTGCTTACCCATACCGATCGCCTTCGGCGACCGGAGACAGAAGGGACCGTTCTCCCACTCCAGCGAGTGCGAGATGTCGCGGAGAACGGACTTTGGATTCCTGTAGTTTGCCTCCGGGTCGCTCAGGAAGTGGACGAAGTCCACCGCCGGAAGGTCCGGTTGGAATTGCCCACAACGGATCACGAGATCAAGCTCGACGTTCACGAGCCGATCGGCGTCCATCAACGCCATGAGGACTGGGCTGTCGAGAGGACTGTTCCGGCCGTCGTGCTTCAAAACAGCATCGACAACGAGCGCTCTCTCTTCCTTTCCAAGATCAGTGAGTTCCAGCCACGCCCCCACCAGTTCCTCCATCTTTTCCTTCGGCACATCCCTCCTCCCGACGCTGAATCGATGTTGAAGAACCCGATCCGCGTTGTGGCACAGTCCCGCTACTCCAGCAACCCGACCGATCGCTGGTGCTGGCGCGATGACAAGCGCATACTGTCCAACCCGCGCCGCATGCTCGAAATCGTGGCCCCCGCCGGTCAAACCCTCGGCGAGGTGGGTCTTGCGAATCTCCTCCGCAAGCTCGGGAAACATGTTCCAGATCATTCATACCTCCTTTTTAAGTGTAATTCGGACAACCGCCGCGAGATTCGCGACCGCGAACGCGTGGTTGAAATCGTGACCGTGAGACATATTCCGTTTCTCATGCGCTTCGCGCACGACGCGGACGAGATTTGGATACCGCTTCAAGAAATCCACTACACACCTTCTTTATCTCTGTTCCACAGATTTTGCCGATACCGAACATCGGCAACTTTTTTCAACATCACAAGCTCCGTGTTTCCTTCGCCCACAAGTCCGGGGATATCACCCACGTGCCGGTAGCCGCACTTCAGGTAGAGACGCTGGCCAACGGGATTATCTCTCGAAGTCGAAAGGTAAATCGTCGCGAGATTTGGAACGCCGCACTCGTCGCAAATATAGCGCACGGCGATATTATCGCCTTCCCGAAGAAGAATGGTACCAATTCCCAATCCTTGGCAATCTTTGCGGACGCCAATCATATTGAGATAGACCGTTCCGTTCGTCGGCGGTTTATTCTCGTAGTGAATGAACCCGAGAATCCGCCGGTCGTGTCCTGTCGCGACAATAACCAATTCGTTTGGGTCATCGAGCGCTAGGCGAAAAAATCGTTGGCATCGTTCGCGATCGAACCCGTTTCCAAAATCGAAATCCTGCGAAAAAGTTTCGCTGACCACATCAAGAATACCCTCGATATCCGTGAGCAAGGCCCTTCGTACAATCGTGTTCATAGCTGTCTCCGTAGTGATGATTATTAAGTTATGCTGTTCTAATTATAAACTATCTTAAATAAAAGTCAATTACCGCTAGTATGTAAACGCTCAAAAACTATTCCAGAGACACTGGAATTCGCAGCGCCAACGGGTGAAATTTTTACGCGGGGAGTTACCGTCCCCCTACCACAATAACGTTCTGAGTGAAAATTCCAGATGGGCTACCTACCTCGATTAAACGATACAGCTTCAAACCAATCTCAATCGTCCGCCAGAGGCAGTGGCGAATGAGGGATTTTATCCCGTGAACAACCGGCCGCACCGGATAAGCCCCCAAATCCCGGAATCCAATCCTCGAGAGAGCGGCTTTGATGCTTTGTTCCGTAAGATCGACCCTCTCTCCGAAGTGTGCGTATCTCAACCTGCCAACCGGACTTTCGGCATTGGCGCCGCGAATGATGATCGAACCGTTCTTCTTCAATGACCGGAAAATCTCCTCTAAAAGATTGAGAGCCTCTTCTTTATTCAAGGAATCCAAAACGTCGATCAAAAATATCCGATCGTAATAATCACCTTTCTTTTTGAGGAAACTCACAGCATCCCCATGATGGATGTTTGTAATACCCAAGCTGGTGCCCTCGTCGATCTTTTCCCGATTGATATCAATACCTTCCGCATCCGAATAACCCTTATTCCGGAGCCAGTAAACCATTCCCCCGCGGCCGCAACCCACGTCTAGGATCCTTGCTGATTTGTCTTTCGGCAGAAACCGACCGTACCAGCCTCGCCAGACAGGAAGCTGGCTTTTGATGTCTCCTAACGTGACTGGGTGGAATGGCCTCATGAGATCTCTGTAGTGTTATCCTCAATAATAATAAATCTGTAAGTTTTTTCAGTCAACCCATAAAACTACCACAAACTCCTTGAAAAAAGCCTGGGGGTAGCTACAATAAGGGTATCGATTTACATTGAAACGCGGGCCGTATGTATGGCTGAGGAGATAAAGAATAAACGAGTGTGTGTCATCGGCGGCGCGGGGTTCTTGGGCAGCCACCTCGTGGACTACCTCATTGAGGAACGGAACTGTGACGTGCTGGTTCTGGATAACCTCATCTCGGGGCTCAAGAAACACGTCCACAAGAAGGCGGAGTTCGCCTGGTACGACATCCGCGACGACGAGCATGAGCTGATCGGCATCTTAAAGAGTCACCAGATCGAGTACGTATTCAACTACGCGGCGGAGCCTTACATCCCGGAGTCGTTCGAGCGCCCGAAGCATTTCTTCATCATCAATGCCCTCGCGGTTCTAAATGTTTTGAATGCCTGCCAGCGCTCCGGCGTGAAAAAAATCCTGCAGGTGAGCTCGGCCGAAATCTACGGCGACATGAAGGGGAAAATCACGGAGAACGACATGGTGGTCGCGCACTCAACCTACGGCGTCTCCAAGATGGCGGCGGACGGCCTCGTGCAGGTGCGCTGGCGCGAGGGACAGGTGCCCGCGATCGCCATGCGCCAGTTCAACTGCGTTGGCGAGCGGGAAACGCATGAGTACGTCATCCCCGAAATCATTGGCCAGCTCGCAGAGGGGCCGACCGTGCGCCTCGGGAACAACAGCTTTCGTGACTTCCAGTACGCGGGCGACGCCGTCCGGATGGCGGTGGAACTGTTAGAAAAAGGGGAACCGGGCGAGGTGTACAACATGGGCTCCGAGGGGGGTATCCAGATCTATCCCCTCGCGCACCTCATCGGGAAGCTGATGGGCCACGAGAAGGTTGAGATCGTCACCGACCAAAAACGGGTGCGGCCTTGGGAGATCTGGCACCTCCAATCCGACAACACGAAACTATACTCCGTCATTTCATACCGGCCGAAGGTGAAATTCGAAGAAGCCCTCACGCGGACTATCCGGTACTTCTACGACAACGGCAAGAAGTGGGACTTCTAAGCAGCGTACCAGCGGACCTTGCCAACTCTAACGGGGTCGGCTTCGTATTGCCTTCGCAACGGATGCAACTACCCTTTTGTCAAACAGGGATGGGATTATTTTTGATCGTTTAGGATTTTTAATAAGGCGGGCTAAATTGAGGGCCGCATGTATCTTCATCTTCTCTTTAATAGTGCTTATCTTGTTGTCCAACGCGCCACGAAATTCTCCGGGGAACACGAGCGCGTTATTTATTTGATTTTTAAAATCTGATCTGCCGGTTGCAACTATGAAGGCGCCGGCCTTTTCCGCCGCCAGTGGCGAGATTTCCGGAATTGGATTCGCGAGGGCGAACACTATCGGTTTATCAGCCATAGTATGTATGTGTTCTTTCTTTAAAATATGTGGACCAGAGACTCCAATGACGGCATCGGCTCTATGCACCGCCTCTCCAATACCCCCCTCAATGTTATTTCTGTTGGTGATTCTTGCCAATTCTTTTTTAGACTTATTTAAATCCTTTCTGTTCGTATTTAAAATTCCATTCCTATCAACCACTACTATGTTGCGAATGCCATAGGAAATAAGAAGGTGGGTAATAGCAGTTCCCGCGGCACCGGCACCGAGTATGGTAATGTTACCCTTGCGTATCTTCTTCCCAACGACCGTGAATGCGTTGATGAGCCCAGCCAAAACCACAATCGCTGTTCCGTGCTGATCGTCGTGCATGACGGGGATATCCAGAATCTTTTTCAGCCTTTTTTCAATTTCAAAACAACGGGGAGCGGAAATGTCCTCCAAGTTAATCCCCCCAAATACCGGCGAAATGAGGGCAACCGTTTCAACGATTGTATCGACGTCTTGCGTACCTAACACTATTGGAAAGGCATCGATGCCGCCAAAATCTTTAAAAATCATTGCCTTTCCCTCCATAACCGGAATGGCCGCCGCTGGACCAATATTCCCCAAGCCAAGAACAGCCGAACCGTCGGAGATAATCGCTACGGTATTATTTTTTATGGTCAGATTTCTTACCTCTCTTTTATGAGCTGCTACATACGCAGAAACGGCACCGACTCCCGGCGTATAGTACATATTTAAATCACGAATTGATCTGATCACTCTTTTTGAAACAACCGAAATCTTTCCAGCTAACTTTCTGTGTTCGGTGAGCGCTAATGTTCCTAGATCCTTCGTAGGAGAACTCTTCCTCATGTGTATGAGTTTACTATTTTACGAACATCCGCGATATACATTTGTCTTGTTCCTTTATGAACGGAATCGAAGCATATCTGCGTTCCATCCCGATTCCAACGGGGATGAAGATCGCACCGGAGCACGCTGGAGTCCCATTCGGGCGCAACGGGTCCGTGGGGAATGGTCGGAAAGGAATCGATTCCTAGCTTTCGTTTCGAACGAAGGTGGTAGAGGAGCAACCCGCGCGAATGGTTTTTCCGGTCAAACGTGTCGGTTAAAAGCCATTGCTTGTCCGGAGAAAAAGAAACGTGACCATCTTCGGTGAGTAGGCCCTCACCAACTCTCTCGCCCTCCGGAAGAATTGATTTAATGTTGAAACGTATGAAAGAATCGCCACTGATTTTTTGCTTGAGCAAACCGGGCGACAGAAGATGATACATGGGCAAAAGCAATTTTCTTACTACTCTGTTCTTTGCAAATTTATTCGACGCTCGACTAAGTTTACTTTCCGGAAGTCTTCCCCAAGCAACTACTTCCTCGTTGTTAAACCAAGAAAAATGAGAGGCCATTCCGCTATCAAGTAGAACCTGGGGAGCTGTAACAATCGTCTTTCCGGATTTACTTGCCCAACAAAGCTGACTGTACAAACCGTTATTGTCCACCTGCCAGCGATGGAAAAATGCAAAGCGACCTCCTGAAGGATTGAATGTTATGTGGTCTACCCAGTGCCGTTCATTGTCGCTGTAATTAAGTGGTTTAAAACGAAGAACATTGAAGTTATAAATGATTCGTTCTTTTACAGGTTTTTCTTCCCATAGATTAAAAGAATAGATACAATCGTCGGGATTAATATCCCCTCCTTTGTACCCGTACCCCTCGCGCACCTCATCGAGGAGCGCAAAATCCAGTGAGAGAGCTGATGTGCCATCGGGATGGACCGCGTAAACCGGGAATGGGATCACTTTTTCTTCCTGTCTGGTCTCGATGTTGAAAATAACGGAAACAAATTTTCCATCCCGAAGATCGTTGAAGATGATTAATTTATCGAAACTGGGTCCGAGCCATTGGAGCATCGAGCCCTGCTGCCAATTCCATGCCCTGGTTTCGGCGACCTTCTGGAATCCCGTTCCTTTCTCGAGGTCGAAATATCCGATACAGGCGATCTCTTCCCCGTTCGGAAGACGATCGATGAAGTCCGCCTCGTGCGCGAGGAGACGCCTCCCGTCCGCGCTCCACGGGCACTTGTCGTAGTAGCCGAAAAAATGATGCGTGCCTGATGTTATGGCAGTTATCTGAACGCGCGAATCCAGAGAAAATTCTTCCATTTCCTTATTCTACAACGAATTCCAAAGCTTTCACTAAACCATGAGCGTCTTCTCTGAAGCTCCATTTCTCAACCGCTCGTAATGAATTTTCCTTGCACTTCTGAAGAAGTTTGGCGTCTCTGATACATTTCTCCATATAACCGGCCAGGGCGTCTATATCACCGATGCGGTAAATAAAACCAGAACCGCTCTCGGCGATGAGATCCGGTGCGGTGCCGACGCCGCTTGAAACGATGAACGCGAGCCCGAAATTCATCGCCTCGTTCACCTGTTTCGGCGACGGATCAAACTCCGAAGGAAGCAGGAGAACGTCAGAGACAGCGTAGAACGCCGGGATCTCTGATTGGTTCTTGAACCCGAAAAAGTAGATA
Source organism: uncultured Candidatus Saccharibacteria bacterium (assembly GCA_964356055.1). Lineage (GTDB taxonomy): Bacteria > Patescibacteriota > Minisyncoccia > UBA6257 > GWB1-50-10 > JAUSKB01. The sequence continues at coordinate 2,195 of CAYHFV010000023.1, read as the reverse complement.
TTCGGGATTCCGTGTTCTTGGGCGTACGCCTCGAGTATGCGGCGGTCTTCCCCGTCTCCGACAATTAAGAGATTGAACTCGGCTTTTCCGTTGAGCAGCGTACCAGCCTTCAGGATATCCAACGTTCGCTTTCGCTTCATCAGTTTACCGAGAAAAATGAACGTGGGCGCATCAAGATTTTTAATTCCAATGGATTTTTTGAGCTCGTTTCTTTTTGATTTCAATTCACTAGATTTCCCGCCAAAAAAATCATTATCCACCGCGCACGGGAAAAAGAAGAGCTTCCGCTCTGGGACCTCGTACCGCATGAAAAATTTCTTATTGAGCGCGTAACTATAGAGAAACGCCGGAATGGTACGGAAGAGGACAGTAAGGATCGCCGACTTTATCGATTCCTTCAAAACACCGTTCCGTTTCCCAGCGTCCGCCTCTCCCCGTAGGATCACCCGTGCGCCGGTATACCAGCGCGTGAGAAACACGACCCACGCCGTCACGGTGGTGTACCCATGCACCAACACCGCGTCGAACCGGTTCCGCCGGAGCTCCCCGACAATCGAGGGGTTGATCTGGCCGAGGAGAGAGGGGCCCGGTTTCAAGCTGATATTTTTGAGTAGTACGGAGCGGTACCCGTCGAGGAGCGAGACGTCCCATTTCACCCTCACTCCCAATTCCCGGTCGAACCCCGGCTCGGAAATGCCAAAATTCCAGCAGTAGTACACCGTCACGTCGAGGCGCGGATCCGCGGCGAGCGCACGGAAGAGGGGCGCCTGGTACTGAATCGGGTGCGAGGCCACAATAGCAAGTCGATAGGGCTTCATGGTGTGCGCCGGTAACTCTATTCTAGCACTAAAAATAGTGCGGATGGTTTCTGATGGAACACTCCTGCACACTCGGAGTACCACTACGTATCACTTCGAATAGAATTGGGGAGGTGGAGTTCCCCCGTAACGTAGGTTGGAGCGGAATTCTAGCGCTTAGGATTTTTCAAATACCAGTTGAAGGTCCTCCGCAGGCCTTCTTCCAAGGGCACCTCTGGTTTCCAACCGGTAAGCGCCTGCAGTTTGCGTACGTCAGCAAGACGCCGCTTCACGCTCCCCGGCGGAGACGATTGTACGTCGAGCGATTCGGGGCGCCATCCAGAAACCTCGAACAGCTTCTCCGCCAGTTCTTTCATCGTAATTTCCTGAAAGTCGCCGACGTGAACGGTTTCTATCGGCTGGCCGTCGGTCTTCGGCGAATCCATCAAGAGCCGCATCGCCCGAACGGCGTCTTCTATGTAACAGAACGTCCGCGTATCGTCGCTGCCGTAAATCGGAAACGGATCAACCTTGTTCACTATCCTCAAGGAAAATTCCGGTATCACGTGGTCGTACCCCGCTCGCGGCCCGTAGAAATTGTGCGGCCGGACGATGAGCGCCCGGAAATCGAACATCTTCGCGTAGTGGATAACGAACAGTTCCCCTACCAATTTCGTTGAAGCGTAGGACCAGCGCGGGTTATAGGGATCGTCGATCACGAGCGGAACCTTTTCTGGGGTCGGGATCGGCAGCACCCCAAAGGCGTTTAGGCCGCCGGCGTAGGCCTCGTTCGAGGAGGTAAAGCAGAACTTCCCGCCCCGGTTATGTTCCACGAACCAATCCAGCATGTAGATGAGGGAGAGGGCGTTCGTTCGCAAAACCTTGTGGGGAACTTCGTAGAAGAGTTTGGTCCCGTTCACGGCCGCCAGATGGTACACGTGCTCATAACCATCGCCCAGTTTTCCATAAGAATAAGAAGCTGGATTGGTGAGATCAAAATTTAAAAACTTTATTCTGGGACTCTTTATCAGTTCCTTTAAATCATCATCAACCTTTCCTCTCCAAAAGTTGTCGAGTAAAAAAACCTCAGCTTCGCTGTTCTGTAGTAAGTGATTTGCTAGGTGGCAACCGATAAACCCGGATCCGCCGGTTATGAGAACCTTTTTCATAGAAAAGATATTATCACAGAATAGATGAAAGCTCTTCTTTCTTCTCTAATATCCATTCATGGACATCTGCAAATATTTTCTCGACATTTCTCTTTGGGCTCCAACCTGATTGTTTTGTGAATTTAGAGTGATCAGTAATGAAAATTGGAATATCTCCCGGACGAGTTGTTGATTCAGAAGATATCTCGACAGTATTACCTGAAAGGTTCTGACATATTACGGTCATTTC
>CAYHFV010000022.1:0-10416 GCA_964356055.1 uncultured Candidatus Saccharibacteria bacterium | reverse complement strand
AGCTGGGGGTTCGAGCCACTCAACGCCGTTTACAGAATGTGAAAGAATCGCTACCATTATGGTAGCGATTCTTTCACATATTCCAGAGAGGAGGGTAGTGCCATGACCGCTCCGAAAGTCGAGTCCGCACGCTACGGCGCGACCGAGCTGAAGCAGGTCTACCACCGCTATTTCTGGCGGGGTTTCATCATCGCCGTCGCTATCCACGCCGTTCTTATCGGCGGCTACTATGTGGCGCAGGCGTTCGAGGCCCCGGAGCCGCCGCTCGTGAAGGTACGGCTCCGGCCAACCGAGCTGCCGCCGTCGCCGCCCATCGGACCGAACCGCGCGCCGGTTGTGAACCCGACGACGCCCATGAAGCCGAGGGTCGGCGTCCCCGCGCCGGTCCCAGACGCCGAAGTGAGCCCGGAGAGTACGCTCGCGAACCAATATGAGTACAACCCCATGCCGGACGCGATTCCCGACGGCGGCGGGGGATACGAGTACGAGCCCGAGATCGAGGTTCCCGAGGAGGGGCCGCCCGCCGATTTCGTTCCGGTGGAACGCCAGCCGGAGATCGTCCTCCAGGTGAAGCCGGCGTATCCGGAACTCGCGCTGCGTGCGAACCTCGAAGGCACCGTGTGGGTGAAGCTCTGGGTGGACAAGATAGGGCATGTCCGCGAGGCGCGCGTCCTCAAAAGCGACGCAGACATCTTCAACGATGCGGCCTTCGCGGCAGTCAAGAAATTCACCTTCACGCCTGCGTACATGAACAACGGCCCCGTTGCCGTCTGGGTCAGCCTTCCCTTCCGTTTCCGGCTCACCGAGAAGAAGTGAGCCGACCGAACGATTACCCCGAAAAAGCGGGGTAATTTTTAACCGCATTTTTCATTCAGGAAGCATGAACGGTTTGCCTCCGCCGCCGTTTCGGACAGGATTGTCCCGAGGTACCCCTATGTGATACCCTCGAAGAGACGTGCCGGAATGCGGTCAAGTTATGTCGATCGAACGTCCCGCGGTAGGTTATTCGACCCCCATGCATCCCTCAACCATCAAATACGCGGCGGTGCACGCCCTTCTTGCGGTGCTCTACATCGCGCTCGTCGCGTGCTTCTTGTGGAACGCGAACAATCTTTTCGGAAAAGCCGATACTCCGTTCTCCACCATGGCCTTTCTCCTCACCTTCGTCATCTCGGCGGCCGTGATGGGAATGCTCGTTTTCGGGCGGCCGCTTCTCTGGTATCTGGACGGCCGGAAGAAGGAGGCGGTCGAACTCGCGCTTGCGACCGTTGGGTTCCTCATCATCATTGCCGCGTTAGTGTTTACACTCCTCGCCCTCTAAAGACAGGGGAGGGGGGGACGGCATCGCGATGATCGGCACCGGAAGGGCGCCGCGTTCGCGCGTGCTATAATGAAGGCGATGGAGACCCTCGCGACGCTGAAGAAGAAGATAGACGACCAGCTCAAAAAGCCCCCCGGCGACGTTTCGGTTATCGCCTTGGTTGACCTGATCGGGGTGCACGCCTACGTCGCGCGTTCCTCCGACATCCACATCGACCCGCACGCCGACCGCGTGGTGGTGCGCGAACGCGTGGACGGCATCCTCCACGACGCCATCGTGGTTCCGAAGGAGCTCCAGTCCGAGGTCGTTTCGCGCATCAAGGTGCTCTCGGGACTCAAGACCGACATCCACCAGGCGCCGCAGGACGGCCGCTTTAAGGTGAAGATAGAGGGGATGCCTGACGTCGACATCCGCGTTTCCATCGCGCCGACCTACTACGGCGAGAACGTCGTGATGCGCATCCTTGCCGACTCCGCGAAGAACGTCGAGTTCGCCTCGCTCGGGTTTAGCGATGAGCACCAGAAGATACTCGAGAAGTCCATTCGGAAGCCGTACGGGATGATACTCACGAACGGCCCGACCGGCTCCGGCAAGACGACGACGCTCTACACCATCATCAAGAAGCTGAATATCCGCGACGTCTCCATCGTCACCATCGAGGACCCCATCGAGTACTCAATCTCGGGCATTACCCAGATGCCGGTGAACGCCTCCGCCGGTTTCACCTTCGCCTCTGGTCTTCGCTCCATTCTCCGCCAGGACCCGAACATCATCATGGTCGGCGAGATCCGCGACTCGGAGACCGCGAACATCGCCGTGAATGCGGCTTTGCCCGGCCACCTCGTGCTCTCGACCCTCCACACGAACGATGCCGCGACGACCTTCCCGCGGCTCACCGATATGGGCACGCCGCCCTTCCTCATCGCCTCGACCTTAAACGTCGCCATCGCCCAGCGTCTCGTCCGCACCGTGTGCCCGAACTGCCGGAAGCAGCGGACCTTGAACATCGCGGAGCTCAAAAGTCTCTCGCCGCTCGCGAAGAGCCTCCTTGTCGACAAGGTCTACACTGTGGGACCCGGGTGCGAGACGTGCGACGGGAAGTCCTACAAGGGGCGCCTCGGCCTCTACGAGGTGCTGGAGATTAACGACGACATTCGCTCGCTCATCGTGGGTCGCGCCTCGGCGACGCAGATTAAGCAGGAAGCCGTGAAGCACGGGATGAAAACGATGATCGAAGACGGGCTGATGAAAGCGAAAGAGGGGAAGACCACCATTGAGGAGGTGCTTCGCATCATCTACGAGTAGTAGCCCTGCGGTCCCGGCGCGCCGTCCGCGGTGGCAGGTGTCGCGCGTGTCACCTCGGGGCCTTTTTCATACTATATGGGAACCTCACTCTTTTCGGCGTTCAAGTACCTCCTGAAGCGCCGGGGGAAAGCAAAGCGCGCGCCCGCGTCGGCCGAGAAAATTGCGGAAAAGGCGCTGGCTCCGGCATCTGCTCCCGCGGGCGTGAGGAAAGAAACGCCGAAGGTAGCGACGCTACCGGCCGCCTCCGAAGCGGTTTCGGAAGAGAAGCCCTCGGAGGCTTCCGCACCGCCCCTCGCGGAGGAGAAGACGAAAGAAGAAAGGAAAAAGGAGAAGAAGGAAGAGAAGGAAGAAGCAAAAAGGGAGCAGAAGGAAAAGAAGAAAGGAGGGCTCTCGAAGCCGCTCAACCTGAAATTTTTGAAGCCCCGCATCACCCAACAGGAGCGCATTAACTTTGCCCGCCATCTCTCAATCGCCATCAAGAGCGGCCTCCCGCTTCTCGAAGCGCTGCGGCTCATCGAGGGGCAGGCGTCGTCGAAGAAATTAAGCCGCATCGTGGGCGATGTCATCGTAAGCGTGAATAGCGGCCAGTCGCTCGCGCAGGCGTTGGGACGGTACCAACGGACGTTCGGCGAGTTCTTCGTGAGCATGGTGCGCGTGGGAGAGGCGTCGGGGAGCTTGGCGTCGAACCTCCTCTACCTTTCGCAGGAGCTCCGCAAACAGCACGAGATCCAGGGCAGGGCGAAGTCGGCGATGATCTATCCGCTGATCGTGCTTATCGCCACCATCGGTATGACCGTCGCCTTGACCGTCTTCATCTTCCCGAAGATACTCCCCATCTTTTCGAGTCTGCGGGTTGAGCTGCCATTTACCACACGCATTGTGATCCAGATGATGACCTTCTTTCAGACGAGCGGGTTCCTTGCGCTCGGCGGCGTCATCGGATTTTTCATCCTCACCCGCGGTCTCCTCGCCGTGAAGGCGCTCCACTTCTGGTTCGATCGCTTCGTTCTCTCCTTCCCTGTTGTCTCGAAAATCGTTACGGCGCTCACGCTCGCGAACTTCACGCGCTCCCTTTCCATCCTTTTGAAAAGCGGCATGACGCTGATCGACGCCCTGGGCGTCACAAAGGTGACGTTCCACAACCGCTACTACCAGTGGCACGTGGAGCAGCTGATTGACGTGGTCCGGCGCGGCGAGGAGATCGCGCACTATATGGCGGAACACCCGCACCTTTTTCCGCCGATGCTCTCGGGTATGATAAAAGTCGGCGAGAACACCGGCACCCTCGAGGAGAATCTTCTCTACCTCTCGGAGTACTTCACGGAAGAGGTTGAATCAAGCGTCCGGAACCTCACGAGCCTCCTCGAGCCGATCCTCGTCCTCTTCATGGGGCTCGTCGTCGGATTCATCGCGCTCTCCATCATCATGCCGATCTACTCAATCACCCAAGGTCTCAGGGTCAAATAAACCGTGGAACGTACCGCGCGGAACGAGCGTTGGGAATGCGCGCCTCTTCCCCGGAGTGGTGGAGTGCGGACGGGGATGACCTTCATCGAGCTCCTGGTCGCGATCGGGCTCATGGTCATCATTTTTGGAGGAGCGTTCGTCTCGTACTCTTCCATTCTCGACACGCTCACGAACTCCGAGCTTCGCACCGCTGCCTCTGCTGTGGTGAGCCGCGAGCTCGAGATCATCCGAAACATCCCCTACGACAGCGTGGGAACGGTGGGCGGCATCCCCGCGGGCGTGATCGAGCGGCAGAAGGTCGTGACCTGGAAGGGGATCGAGTTCCTTATCATCACGATCGTCCGGAATATTGACGACCCCTACGACGGGACGCTCGGTGGTGCCCCAAACGACACCGCTCCCGCAGACTACAAGGTAGCGGAGATCGAGGTGAGCTGTCTCCGGTGCGCCCGCTTCACGCCGCTCTCGATGACGACGACCATCGGCCCCAAAAATCTCGAGAGCACAGGCAACAGCGGTTCGCTTTTCATTCATACACTCACCGCCTCCGGCGAGCCCATTTCCGGCGCCGTCGTACGCGTGGTGAACAATGCCGTCGTCCCTACGGTAGATCTCATCGACAACACGAACAATGAGGGGGTCCTCCAGCTCGTGGGGGTGCCGACGTCGACCAACTCTTACGAGATTGAAGTCAGCCTCCCCGGTTACTCATCCGATAAGACCTACCCCCTGGGCGCGCCGCAGAATCCGAACCCAATCCATCCGTACGCCACCGTCGCCGCAGGAGCTCTCTCTGATATCACGTTTTTGATCGATCGCCTTGCGACCGCGACCATCCAATTTTCCACGCCCCGGTGCGCCGCGGTTCCGAACGTTCCTTTCACCATGACCGGAGCGAAGCTTATCGGCTCGGACCCCAACATTGTGAAGTTCACGACGACGACCCAGGCTGACGCCTCGGGGGCGAAGCTCTTCCCGAGTATTGAGTGGGACACGTACTCGATAAATTACACCGCTGCCGGTTACCACCTCCTCGCCGCCGTGCCGTTCACGCCGTTCATCCTCAACCCGGGCGTGACAAGCGAAGAGCGGTTTGTGCTTGTTCCTTCAAATCCGAATGCGCTTACCGTGAACGTAAAGCGCACGGGTGACGGCACGCCGATCACCGGCGCCTACGCGACCCTCTCGCAGACTCCGGGTTTCTCCGAAACAGAAATCACGGGACGGAACGCAGCCGCTCACACCGATTGGAGCGGGGGAGCGTACTTTGCACAGAGTGGCGGCATCAATGCCGATTCCGTGCCGGGGCGGTTCACGCTTCTCGGGATCCCGTACCCGACCTCGACGGAACACTGGCTCATTTCAGAGACCATCGACATTGGAACAGCGAGCTCGACCTTTTTTGCCCTCTCGTGGAGCCCCGCGACGCAGCCGCCCGGTGCGGGAGCGGACAGCCTCCGCTTCCAGATGGCGGGAAACAACGACGGCGCGACGTGGAACTTTATGGGACCGGACGGGACCCCCGCGACCTACTTTACCGCGAGCGACACGCAGCTGCCCTACGTCTTAAACGGGAACCGCTACCTTCGCTACAAGGCCTACCTCCGGACCGTGTCGGAGCTCGAGACGCCGTCGGTCGAGGAGGTGAGTATCGGTTTCACCTCGCCGTGCGTTCCGCCCGCGTCGGTTTACTTTGGTGGGCTCGGGAGCGGAACGTACGATCTCCGTGTCGCGGCGATCGGGTACGTCGATGCGACCTCGACCACCGCAGTCGGCGCGGGGTGGCAGTCGGTCGACCTCGAGCTCACCCCGCAGGAATAGGAAAGAAACAAGTGACGGGTAATGAGTAACGGTATGCACCAATATTCCTCTCGATCAGTATTCAAAGAACGGGGCACGATCAATGTCCCCGTTCCCCGTTCCCCGTTCCCCGTTACTCGACGAGGATTTACGCTCATTGAGTTCCTCTTCGCAATGGCGATCTCCGTCGTCGTCTTAGGCGTCGTGGGACTCCTCGAGGATCAGCTCTCGCGGGTCGCGGGATTCATCAACCAGGAACTCCAGAACCAGCAGGGGCTCGAGCAGGTCTTCGATGTGCTGGTGACCGAGGTTCGCTCGATGGGGCCGTCTTCGATCGGCGGCTATGCCATCCAGGCGGCCGCCTCTTCAAGCTTCATATTCTTCTCTGATGTTGACCAGGACGGCATCTTCGAGCGGGTGCGCTACACGCTTACCTCGACGACGCTCGAGCGGGGACTCATCGAACCGACCGGAAACCCGCTCCAGTATGTCACCTCCTCGGAGACCGTGCGTACGCTCGTCACAAATATCCTTGCTGCCTCCTCGACCTTCCTCTACTTCGACGAGAATTACACCGGCGCGGAAAACCCGTTACCCGCCCCGATCGACCTTCCCTCAATCCGGGTCGTCCGCATTGACGTGTATGCCGACGTGAGCCCCTCGACTGCTCCCCAGCCGACCTACTTCACGAACACCGTCGCCATACGGAACCTGCGAGGTGATTGATTATGGAACGCATACACGATACACAAACAACAAATAACGGGATGACGCAGGCCCGTTGCCCGTTACGCGTTACTCGTTGTCTACGCAGAGGCCACATGACTATCGAGATCATCGTCTTCGGGGGTATTGCGCTCGTTCTCATGTCCGGCTTTGTCCTGTGGACCTTCTCCGCGCTTAACTTCTCGCTCCGCACCTTCAACAAGTCGCTCGCATTTTCTGTTGCGGAAGCGGGCATCGAGTACTATCGCTGGCACCTCGCTCACAACCAGAGTGACTACTGGGACGGACAGGGTGCGACCTCGACCGGCCCCTATGTGCACGAGTACTACGATCGATTCGGGAATTTCCTTGGGGAGTTCGCGCTTGTGATCACGCCGCCGCCCCAAGCCTCCACCATCGTGACCATTGAGAGTCGCGGCACGGTCGCGGGAGACCCGACAGTCGAGAAGATCATCCGTGTGAAGCTCGGTATCCCGTCCTTCTCGAAGAGCGCAGTCGCGACGAACGCCGACATGCGGTTCGGTGAGGGAACCGACATTTACGGTGAGATTGTCTCGAACGGCGGGCTTCGCATTGACGGGACTGCCCACAATGTCGTAAAGAGCGCACGGTACACCTACGATGATCCCGACCACACCGGCGGGTATGAGTTCGGGGTCCACACCCACCGGAACAAGCCGCCGCAGACGGGCGTCAACAATTCGTTCCGTCCCGATGAGTCAACTTCGACGCGCACCACGCCAGAGGATCGTCCCGACGTGTTCCTTGCCGGGCGCGAGCTTTCTGTGCCGACTATTGACTTTGTCGGACTCACGCAAGATCTTGCAAACATTCGCGCCCAGGCATCGTCATCAGGCGTGTATGCGACAAGTTCCGGGGCGCAGGGATTCGAGCTCGTCTTCAACGTGACCTCGAGCTACACCATCTACCGCGTCACGTCCCTTCAGCCCGTGCCGCGGTCGAGCTGTTCGAACTCGCAGGGGCAGGCGGGGTGGGGGACCTGGTCGGTCCAGAACCGCACGCTCTTCAAATCGGGACCCATGCCGACCTCCGGCCTCTTCTTCTTTGAAGACCACGTGTGGGTGCGTGGCAAGGTGTCAAGTTCGCGGGCGACGGTGGGATCAGGACGGTTTCCAGTCTCGTCTTCGACGTGGACGAGCATCACCCTAAATAACGATCTCCTTTATTCGAACTATGATGGGAAGGATGCCCTCCAGCTTATCGCGCAGAATAATGTCAACATCGGGCTCTTCAGCGAGGACGATCTCCGCATCGACGCGGCGCTCATCGCCCAGAATGGGCGCGTGGGACGGTACTACTACCGGCCGCCGGGGTGGTACGGGCAGGGATGTTCTCCGAACCACGTGCGGCAAAAGATCACCTCGTACGGCACCATCGCGACCTACCTCCGCTACGGGTTCGCCTATACCGACAGCACCGGGTACCAAATCCGCGAACTCGTCTACGATTCGAATCTGCTCTACTCGCCGCCCCCCGCGGCGCCCCAGACGGGCGAGCATTACGAGCAGGTATCGTGGGAAGAGGTGCGATAACCTGGCGGGCTGTGGATAAATCCACAGTGTATGCCGAAGGTGTGGTATAATGACCATAATGCAAAGGTCGAGTACAACGTACAGCTTCTGTACCCATCACATGAATAGAAAAGGTTTTACCCTGCTCGAGCTTTTGGTGGTCATTGGTATCATCGCGATCCTCGCGGGCGTGGTCATCGTGGCCCTGAACCCGGCTCGACAGTTTGCACAGGCCCGGAACACCCAGCGATGGTCGAACGTGAACGCTATCTTGAACGCGGTCGGCCAGCGCATGGCTGACAACCGCGGTGTCTTCGAGAGCGGATGTGCGGCGGGAGTCATTCCGACCGCCTCGACCACGATGCAGTCGAGCGGCGGTTACGACGTCGCCCCCTGTCTCGTGCCGACCTACATCTCGATACTGCCATTCGACCCGAGCGCAACCGGTGCGCACTACACCTCGAACACCGACTACGACACGGCCTACTTCATCCAGCGGGATGCAACGACCGGTCGTATCACCGTGACCGCTACGGGAGAAATTGGCGAGAATATCACGGTCACCCGCTAGCGCCTGAGGACATTATTCGCGCAAAAGCTGCACAAAACCCCACGGTGTGGGGTTTTGTGCACATCCAGAGATGCGAGGGAGCTTGAAATTCTGGTATAATGACCATAATGCAAAGGTCGAGTACAACGTACAGCTTCTGTACCCATCACATGAATAGAAAAGGTTTTACCCTGCTCGAGCTTTTGGTGGTCATTGGTATCATCGCGATCCTCGCGGGCGTGGTCATCGTGGCCCTGAACCCGGCTCGACAGTTTGCACAGGCCCGGAACACCCAGCGATGGTCGAACGTGAACGCTATCTTGAACGCGGTCGGCCAGCGCATGGCTGACAACCGCGGTGTCTTCGAGAGCGGATGTGCGGCGGGAGTCATTCCGACCGCCTCGACCACGATGCAGTCGAGCGGCGGTTACGACGTCGCCCCCTGTCTCGTGCCGACCTACATCTCGATACTGCCATTCGACCCGAGCGCAACCGGTGCGCGCTACACCTCGAACACCGACTACAATTCTGGCTACCGGATTTACCGCGACGCGGTGACGGGGCGCATCACCGTTCTCGCCCCCTCGGCGGAGCTCAGTGAAGCGATCTCGGTGACCCGGTAAGTGCCCGCATCGTCCGACTGACGATACCACCCCTCTTTAAGAGGGGTCGGTTTTTTGAACGGTCGCCGTGTTTTCAGCGTACGTGTTCGATCAAGACGATCTCGAGCGAGACGAGGGGAAACTGGCTGTACCGCATCTCGCTCCACGCCGCAATGAGCGATTTCAGGAGCGCGAGATGGCGGTCGGTCACGAGTTTTGCGTGCGCGAGCAATTTCTGTAGGTGCTCTTCGGAGAGCTCCTGTTTGAAACGTTCGGCGAGCGCCGGCTCGCAGTGGAGCACGACCGCGCGGCGGAGGTACCGAATGAGATTCTTGGTGAATTGGACGATGTCGTAGCCCCCATCCTCGATTTTTTCCAGAGCGTCGAGCGCATGCTTCTGGTTCCCCGTAAGGAGGAGGCCTGCAAACTCGGAGAGCGTGTCGAACCCGACCGTTCCGAGCATCGAGGTTACCTCGTCTGCGCTCACCTCCCGGTCGCCGAAGGCGACGAGCTGATCCAAGAGCGATTCAGCGTCGCGGAAGCTCCCTTCAGCCGCCGAGGCGATGAGGTCGAGCGCTTCGGATGAGATGGAGATTTTTTCTTTGGCGGCGATTTTTTTCAGCTTCCCGACGATGAGCTGGATGGGGACGTGTTTGAAGGTGAACTGCTGGGTGCGGGAGAGAATGGTCGCGGGCATCCGGTCGGCTTCCGTCGTCGCGAGGATGAAAAGGGCGTAGGGCGGCGGCTCCTCGAGCGTCTTCAAAAGCGCGTTGAAGGCCTCTTTCGTGAGCTGGTGTGCCTCGTCGATAATGAAAACCTTGTACCGCGACGCGGACGGTGCGACGCGGATGTTCTCCTTAAGATTTCGGATCTCATCGATGCCGCGATTTGAGGCGGCGTCAATCTCAATAATGTCGAGATTCCGCCCCTCGTCGATGCTCCGGCACGCCGCACAGGCGTTGCAGGGCTCGCCGGTCGCGCGGAATGCGGCGTCCGCGGCGCGCTTCTCGCAGTTCGCGATCTTCGCGATGAGGCGCGCGGTCGTCGTCTTTCCCGTGCCGCGGGGGCCTGCGAAAAGGTATGCGTGCGCGATCTTATCCTGTCGCGCGGCTT
>CAYHFV010000021.1:0-10446 GCA_964356055.1 uncultured Candidatus Saccharibacteria bacterium | reverse complement strand
CGTCGCCCCGTCTTTCGCCCACTCGATGTCCATCGGCTGGTAGCGCTTATGCTTCTTCGAAAAATGCTTCTCAATCTCGTAGCACCAGGAGGCGAGCTTCATGACCTCGTCCTCCGTGAGCGAGAACTTCGCGTGGTCTTCGGGCGAGACTTTCACCATCCGCACGCCCCCGCCCGTGAGATCGTGCTTCATCGGCTTCTTCGGGTCGCCGTAGATGAGCTTCACATTTTTGTTACCGAGGTTGCGCTCGATCACCGCTTTCTTCCCGGCGTCGAGTCCCGGCTTCCAGACCACGAACTCGTCCGGCACCACGATGCCCTGCACGATGTACTCGCCGAGACCGTAGATCGCGTCGATGACGACCACCTTATCGAAACCGGACTCCGTGTCGATCGTGAACGCGACTCCCGAGGAGGCGAGATCTGAGCGGACCATCTTCTGGATGCCGACCGAGAGGGCGACGTCGAAGTGCGAGAATCCTTTGTCCACGCGGTAGCTCAAGGCGCGGTCGGTGAAAAGCGAGGCGATGCACCGCTTCGTCGCGTAGAGCACCTCGTCGGGTCCTTTGATATTCAAATAGGTCTCCTGCTGGCCGGCGAACGAGGCGCCGGGGAGATCCTCGGCGGTCGCGGAAGAGCGGACGGCGACGTCCACGTTCTTCCCGTACATCTGCTCGAGTTCCTTGTAGGCGTCCGCCACCTCTTCTTTCAGCTCGTCGGGGAGGTTCACGTCGAGGATCGCCTTCCGAACCGCCTTGCCGCGCGTCTGGAGATTCTTGATGCTTCCCGTGTCGAGATCGCGGAGTATCTTCTTGATGGTCGATTCGAGCCCCGTCCGCTTGAAAAAGAAGCGGTAGGCGGTGGCGGTCAAAGCAAACCCGTTCGGGACGTTCACACCGAGCGGCGTGAGATTCGCGTACATCTCGCCTAAGGCCGCGTTCTTGCCGCCCACAAGCGGCACATCCTCGATACGGAGATCTTTGAACCAAAGAACATTCGCCGTCTTTTTTTCATCTGCGGCCATAGTATTCATTCTCTCAATGCGATCACGAGGTCGGAAATGTTCGAGCCGGTGTCACCGGTTACGACCTGCGCGCCGACGCGCTCGAAAAAAGAGTACGAGTCGTTCTCTTCGAGGTACTGCGTGGAATCAATCTTCAACTCTTTTGCTTTATTCTTCGCCATTATATCACAGAGCGCGCCGGCCGCGTCTGTGTTGTCATGCCCGTCGGATGCGAAGGAAAGGATGAGCTCGCCCGGTTTCACGGACGGGAGCGCCGCGAGCGCGAGCTCCTGGTTCCGCCCGCCCGTTCCCTTCCCGCGGATCGTGACGGTGCTCTCGCCGCCGTAGAGGAGCGCCGAGCCCGCGGGCGCGGCCGCGAGGTCGGAAATTACTGTCGCAGCGACCGTGCGTGCCTCCCCATTGAAAGCGTTCGTCACGGTGCGCGGCGAAAATCCCTGCGCTTTCGCGGCTGCTTCCATCGCACGGAGCGCGGTCTGGTTCGACACGATGAGCACGTTCCGCACGTTCTTGAAATGCTCGTCATCCTTCGGTGTTTCGACGAGACCCTCGACCGGAAATCCGATCGCCTTTTCCACTCCGTACTTTTCGAGGATCGCCCGCGCGTCTTCCACGGTCGTCGTATCCTTCACGAACGGTCCCGATGAGATGAACTCGAGTTTGTCGCCCGGCACATCCGACATGACGAGCGCGACCACGCGGGCAGGGTGTGCATAGCTCGCAAGGTATCCGCCGCGGGCGCGGGAAAGGTGTTTCCGGATAGTGTTCAGTTCCACAATGTCCGCTCCCGCCCGGAAGAGCGGCTTCACGACCGCAACCTCCTTCTCGACAGTCCACCCCTCTGGCGGGACGGCGAGGAGGGTCGAACCGCCCCCCGAGACGATGGCGAGGACGAGGTCTCCTTCCTCAGCCCCGTTTAAAATCTCGATGATTTTCGCCGCACCTTCAGTATTCTTCGGGGTCGGGTACGGGTGGTCTCCTTTGAAGTACTTCACCCGCTTCAGAAACCATTGCTGGACGTCGATGACCGCGCCGCCCGCGATGCGGTTTCCCAAAATCTCTTCGAGTGTCGCGACGGCGCGCATGGCGCACTTGCCCGCGCCGACCACGAACAAGCGTTTGATACTGGAGAGTGGGATTGCCTCACCCGCGAGGTGGAGCGTTTCCTCCTCGATGCGAACGGCGCTCCGGATAACGGCGTCGGTGTCCACCGCCGCGAGGCCGGCCTCGGCGATCGCAAGCGCGGCCTTCCGCAGGTCGCTGGTCGCGAGTTCCTTGAAATTCTTGATCTTCCCCATGCGTTTGTTGTGCAAATTCCTCACTCTAACGTTCGTACGAACTTCAGAGCTTTCTTCCCCGTCTCCGACAGCGCGTTCTCCACCCGGCGCCCCCGATTTCGCTTCACAATCAACCCTGCGACAGATAATCGTCGCAGATGCTCGGCGACCGTTCGAAAATCGACACCGAGCTCGTCTGAAATATCAAACCCCGACAGGTTCGGCTTTCCTTCAAGTAAATTTAAAATTTGAACCCGCCGGTGGTTGGCAAAGCCCTTCGTAATCCGTTCGATCTTCCGCGTATCCATGATTCCTTTTTTATTGTACCACACCCAAACCCTCTAATGTTCGTACGAACGTTAGAGGGTGGAGAACACTTGGGGCTGATGGGTTTCGTCCACAACGAGATACTTACACCACCTCTTTCAGATAGCACTTCTCGCAGTAGATGCGGTATTGCTTCTGCTCCTCTTCAGTGTACACCGAAGAGGACTGCTCGCCGCACTTCGGGCAGGTGAACGGGTAGAGCCACACGCGGTGCTCCCACTTCGCGCGTTCCTGCATCCGCTCCCACGGGTGCTTCGTGGGGAGCGGTAGGTTCATCCGGCGGTAGAACTCGAGTTCGTTCTTTGTGATACGGAACGGCTTGCCGCTCGCCTCGCACACGATCGCCTCGTTTAAGATCTCGTCGGTCACATCCTTGATGTCCGCCGGAACCTCGCCAGGCGCGCGCCGAAGACGCATATTCGTGGGAATGTCGGAGGCGGGTTCGTCGTACCAGGGAATCCCCTGCCGCTTCGCTTCGGCTTCCGTGAGCGGGAATTCCTTCTGGGCATTCGACGACTGGTACGGAAAAAGCCCGAGCGAGGATGGGAAGAACTCGCCGTACTCGCCCCGCGCGAGCATCGCGGTTTTCAGCTCGTCGACCCGCTCCCAGTACTCGTCCTCCGCGTACAGCACGTTGAAAATGTGGAATTGCTTATTCTTAAGTCCCACACACCCGAAACAGTTCGAGCACTGCAGGCACTCCGAACAGTACTCCAGAGACGACGAGTGACGCAGGTACATCGAGAAGCGATTCTCGTTCCCCCAGCCGATGACAACCACTTCGTAGAGCCGTTCGGTTTGAACGTTGTTCAAGTCATCCATCGAATCCCGCGCGGACACAAGATTATCGCCGTAACGAATGTTCTCCGATTTCTCCGATTTGAAAACGAACGAGCACTGTTTACACTCTGCAATGCTGTCGCCGATCGAGCGCATCACGTGCGTCGTTTGAACGGACCGATGGAGAGCGTTCTTCATGACGCCCTCGAACTCGTTCCGGAGCGCGTTCACGCGGTCGCGGTCGCTGAGCCGAAACTCCCGCACGCGTTTTTTATACTCAGCCTCAGGAAGCTCCTGATTGCGGAACACGTAGAAGCGATTCCGTAAGTTTGAGGAGAGAAAGCAGTGCGAACAATTTTTACAATCGTAGAGAAAGGAGCAGTCAATGTAGTGTGAACATCCCACGACGTAGAGACATTGGTTACAGTACCACGAACCGACCGATTGGTAGCACCGCTCGGAATGGCTGACGACGCTGCAGTCCGTGAGGTCGCGGCTGTACCGGCTGTCGTAGCAGTACCGCACGTCCTCCGACTTGAACACCATCCCACTGCAGTACACGTTTTTCGACGCAGTCCCTCCCACCGAGTAATCCGCGTCAACCGCTGCGGGATCTCGGTCGAGCGAGACATGCGGAACGGTGAAAAAGAGTTCCCGGAACTGCGGGAAGAACGGCTCCGAGGCATTGTACTCCATTCCGAACGCGGCGGCATCCCATGCGTCCGAATGCCAGTAGGCAAAGTCGAACGCATGGTGGGGAGCCTCCGGGGGGAGTATAGACACGACGCTCTCAGCGTGCCCGGGAGCCTGACACGGCCGCTTGAAGAACTTCGGGACGCGCATCAGGTGCCCGAACCGGCGCTTCTTCCGACACAAGGAGCAGAGCGTGGGCGGCGGCACGCGGAGCATCCGGTAGAACTCGATGTCCTCCGCCTCAATCTTGAAGGCGGTTTTGCACTGCGCGCAGACGCGCTCGTGAGGAACGAGCGGTTTCAAGATGGCGTCGAGCGCGGCATCGAATTGTGGGGTCTTTGAGATCATGCGACTTCAGTGTTGTAGCACCGCTCGCAGTGGCACTGCCTTGTTTCAGAACGAGTGTCAGACACAGAAAAGCGAGGCGAAATCCTGAGCGGGGGCGAAGGGCTCCGCCTCAACGACGAAGGATTGCGTGCAATTCTGACACTGTCACTTCTCCGCGTTCATCATCTTATTCAGCAGTAGGCACGGGGCACCCTGTCGCCTGCGCGAGCCTCTCGATTCCCTGCTCGCCCACGAGCCTCGTGCCATCCTCCAAAACCCAGGTGGGATACCCCTCAATCCCCTTGTCGATGCAGAGCTTTGGATTATCTGGGCACTCAACGTAGTCGACGAAACGGAGGCCGGACCCGAGCGCCTTTTTCTCGTTCTGGCAGTGCGGGCACCACTCGGCGCCGTACATCACGGCTCCCTTCGACGCGAGGCACCTCCCGAACTCGTCGAGCGCGGTGCTCGACGTGCCGGTATTCGACCCTGGCTTGATAACAAGTATCGCGAGTGCGATGACGACGACCCCGATGACAAGTATGGGAATAATGTTTTTCTTCATGCACCTTTGAATTCTAGTGGCTAATCACCAGTGGCTAGTGGCTATTTCTACTCGTCACAACAGTCCACCATCTTTTCGACGATCTCCTCGAGCGTCCACGGCTTGTCGCCGGCCGCCGCTTTTTTCACCTCGGGGAGCGTGAGGAGCTTCAAACGGAGCCCCCAAAAGATCGAGTAGATCTTATACGCGTAATCGAAGAACTTCTTCGCCTCGTCCTTCTTCCCCTCTCCGTTGAACTTCGTTCCCACCTCCATGAGCCGCATCGTGGTCGCGAGGAGGTGTTTCGAGATGCACCAGGTCTCGCCCTCGTGCTTCGACACGAGCCGCCCTAGAAGATCCTTCCGCATCTCGCGGACCTCGCGCAGGAGGTCGAAGTACTCCTCCTTCTTCGTCTTCTCGGCGGTGAAGAAAAAGTGCTCCTCGAGCGAGACGAGGTTCATTACCGCGATCGAAAGGTCCTCCTCCATCGAGAGGTCAATCTGACCGGACTTTTTCATCACCTCGATCTTTTTGACTAACTCCTGAAATTTTTGCTGGTCCACGTTTTCAGTATACTTGTCTCTCGTTTTTTGTCACTGGTACCTACAACGCAAAGATGAGGAGTCCGATAACAATCATCGCGAGGCCGCCCCAGACACGCATCGTACCGGTTTCCTCCTTCCGCCACGCCTGCACCTTCTCGACGAGGAGCGGGTCGCTCGCAATGAGGAGAATGATGATGAGCGGGAACACGAAGAGGAAATTGTAGAGCGCGAGGTAGCCAAACCCTTGGAGCGCGGTCGCGCTGTCGTGGAGGAGCGTGAGTATCAGAAGGTATGGGCCGCCCGTGCAGGGAAATTCGAAGAGGCTGACGAGGCCGCCGAGGAGGAAAGCGGCCGGCACCGAGGCCTTCGTCATGAGCTCGGCAATGGGGCGGTGCGATCCCTTGGGGAGGGCAAGCCGGATGGGAAACTTCGGGAAATAATGGTTCAGAAGTTCGAGGAGTCCGAAGAGAATGATGAGCGCCGCGCCGAACTTCCCCAGGAAGCGCGGGATGCCGAAGAAGGTGAGGGCCTGGAGCACGCCGAGGCCTATCAGCACATAGATTGTGAAGACGCCGGCGATGTAGGAAGCGCCGGTCGCGAGAATCATCGCCCTCGTCCGCTCGAGTGAGAAAAGAAAGGCGATAGTGAGAAGGAGAATCGAGAAGGCGCAGGGGTTGATGCTGTCGACGAGCGCGGCGACGACGATGAGCGGCGCGAGGTGTCGCCCCCCCTCCGCGTAGTTCGAAAGGAACGACTCCGCTCCGCCGAAAAATCGGAGCACGAACAACCCCCCGATGACCACAAGCGCGATGCCGATGGCTATGTAGTGTTTTTTCTTGTTCACATCGGCTATGAAACTCCCGAACCGGGCGGCACCTCGCGGTCGGGCATGAGGAGTACCGGAGCACCTCCCTTGCCTGCCTGCGCAGGCAAGCCGTGCGCGGCGAGGAGCATGCCGTTCGATTCAAGCCCCATGAGCTTCCGCGGCTCGAGATTTGCCACAATAACGATCTCGCACCCCACAAGTGCTTCGGGTTCGTACTGCTTCCCGACACCCGCGATGATCTGCCTCACGGCAGGCAGGTCTGCCGCATCCTTATCACCGGCGTCAAGCGTGAGTTTTAGGAGCTTTTCGGACCCCTCGACACGTTCCGCAGCAAGAACTCTCGCAACGCGCAGGTCAACCTTTTTGAAATCGTCAAACGAAACCATTGAAACGAGTATACCCCACGCTTTTGCGCATGCAAAGATAGGGGGCACCCCTCCGACATTCAGTGTATGCGAAGGCGAGGTTCTGGTAACTTCGGCGGAGGTGGCCGATTATTCGACGGGCGATAATATCTCTGTAGACGCAGCGCCTGCGGAGTGGTTCCGCTTCTTGCGCTCGACCCGTGCGATCCGCTTCTCCTTGTACTTCTTGAGGTCGATCTTCAGCCGGTTTTTTACCCGATCGACGGCGGTGCGCGCATCCGAGTCGTACTCTTCGATCCTGATCGTCCTGCCGGGAAGTTTCACCATCGCCTCGGCGTAAAACACGTTCCCGTGGCGGTGATGCTTCGTCGCGCGGGCGATCTCGAAGAAAAGCACCCGCTCGCCATTCCGTTCGAACCGCGCGATGAACCGGTTGAGCACGCTAAGTTTTTCCTCAATGTAGACCTTGAGCGAGGGAGTGAGGTCAAGCTGGGTCCCCTTGATATCAATTCGCATCCCGTTAGAAGCGCAACTCTGTATGGTACGCCGACCACGCACCAACTTCGGTGGGTCTCTGGCAGGATCGTCTTATTAACAGAGTGAGGTTTCTAACGGGACGCATGTGTACCTTATTAGTATAGCCGACGGCGAGGTATCGGCATCTATTCGTATCGCAATGCTTCGACCCCGCACCAAAACGAACATTGTTTTCTGCGGCTTACGCCGGAATGACGGGATTCAGGATGTTCGTTTGGTGACGGGGCAGGTGGGGCTTCCCATCTCTCGGTTGTCCCCTTACTCATAGCGTAATGCTTCAATAGGACTCTTCTTCGACGCCTGGCGGGCGGGGTAGATGCCGAAGAGGAGCCCGACCGCCGCGGCGACCCCTAGTCCGAGTGCCGCGGCGTCGAGCGGGAACACGAACGGCCATGGCGACCCAAGGAGCCGAGAGATGACGATCGACGAAGTGAATGAGAGGGCGGTTCCGAGCGCGATGCCGATCGCGCCCCCCGAGGAGGTGAGGAGAACCGCCTCGAGGAGGAACTGGTTCAAAATGTCCCGATTCCGCGCACCCAAGGCCTTCCGGAGACCGATCTCGCGTGTCCGCTCGGTCACCGCGACGAGCATGATGTTCATAATACCCACGCCGCCCACCAGGAGCGAGATCGCCGCGATCGCCGCGAGAAAGAGGGTGAGCACGTCCGTGATGGTCTCGACCTGCTCGAGCGCTCCCTGCTGGGTCTCGACGAAGAAATCATCATTCTCACCAGGCTCGATGTCGTGGAGCAATCGAAGTGTCGCGGTGATGTCTGCGACCGTCCGCTCAACGTGCGCCTCGGTGTCCGCCTCCGCAATGAACCGGTTAAAATGTTTGATGCCGAACACATACTGCTGGGCGGTCGTATAGGGAATCAACACCGCTTCGTCGAAATTGAAGAACGAGAGTTGCCCTTTTTTCGGTATGATCCCGATGACCCGGAAATTGCGTCCCTTGATCTTAATTTTCTTCCCAAGCGCATCTTCATCCCCAAACAGTTCGTCTACGATTTTCTGACCGATGATCGCGACGTCCGCATTCGACCGCACGTCATCGCCAGACACCGCCCGTCCTCGCCCCACCTCGATGTCATAGATCTCCATAAGGTGTTCCGTGCCCCCCAGGATGGTCGGTTGGTACGTATCGCTCCCGTACGAAACAACCGCCGCGCCCATAATGAGCGGCTCGAGGCGCGCCAAGGTTGGCACATTCGTGCGCTTCTGAAGTTCCTCGAAATCGCGTGTGGTGAGCGAGTCCGCAAAGAGTGTCGCGATGTCCGTGGGCCCCGTGGGGTGCTTGCCCGGCGCGACGATGATAGTCTTCGCCCCGATTCCCTGGATCTGCCCCAAAATGACTCCCTGCGCGCCCGAACCCAACGACATCACGATCATAATCGCCGTGATGCCAATCACGATCCCCAAAATCGTGAGCGCCGTCCGGGACCGATGGACCGCGAGACTCCGCACTGAAGTTTTAAGAAGGAGATGGAAGTGCATGCGCTTCGCTTACACGATACCAATATACGAATGGGTACGAATTATGTGAATCATTCGTGCCATTCGCATCATTCGCATGGATTCGTAGATTCGTATCGCACTATTTTCGAAAGCCATCACGTGCTTCGTGCCGGTATTCGACGCGCCGGTCGCTGTCAACCGTCCCGTCCACTATGTGGAGAATGCGGTGCGCGTGCTCCGCAGTGTACGTTTCATGAGTGATGAGCACGACCGTGTGCCCTTCCTCTTTATTCAACCGCTGGATGATCTCCATGACCGTTTTTCCCGATTTCGAGTCGAGATTTCCGGTCGGCTCATCAGCAAAAATGACCTGCGGTTTCATCACGAGCGCCCGAGCAATGGCAACCCGTTGCTTTTCGCCCCCCGAGAGCTGTGAGGCGAGGTGGTTCACGCGATGGGAGAGCCCTACCCGTTCGATCGCGTCCCGAGCGTACCCGTTCCACTCGCGGTCCGGCACGTGCGAGTAGAGGAGCGGGAGCTTCACATTTTCGACGACCGAGAGGCGCGGCAGGAGATTGAATGCCTGAAAAATGAATCCCATCTGCTCGTTGCGCACGCGCGCGAGCTCATCTTCCGAGTACTCGTCCATGGACCTGCCGTCGAACCGGTAGGTACCGCTCGACTGCCGGTCGAGAAATCCGATCACATGGAGGAGCGTTGACTTGCCCGATCCCGAGGGTCCCATGACCGCGACGAATTCTCCCGCTTCAATCGCGAACGAAACCCCGTGGAGTGCCGGGGTTTCAACACCATCATCGGTGTAAATTTTTGCGAGGCTGTTTACCTCAATGAGCGCCATACCGCGCCGCTATTTTTCTACGGTGGGCATCACCACCACGTCCCCTTCGGATAATCCAGAGACGATTTCGATCATGCCGTCCGAACCACGGAGACCGATCGAGACGGGGACGATCTCGACGGCGGTGCCTCGTTGCACTCGGACCGTCCGATCACCATTCTTCGTGGTGACCGCCCACTGAGGCACCACGAGTACACCGACCCGTTCATCGGTTAAGATATCGATGTTTGCGGTCATACCAGACCTGATCCGTTCGTCATCAATAACGAATTCGAACGTCGTGGTGTAGGTAGAAACACCCTCGATCACCGTCTCCGCCGGGTCCACCTTTACCACCTTCGCCTCGAACCGCACCTCGCTCCCGTAGGCATCGAGCGTCACGTGCGCGACGTCCCCCACCGACACTTTCGCGATATCGGCTTCCGGGATGTTCGCTTCCACCTGAAATGCTTTGTCCGAGATCACCCGTACCATAACAACGTTCGGCGTCGCGATCTCACCGACCTTCGCTTCTTGTTCCGTGACCACGCCGTCAATCGGAGAGGTTATCCGCATCTTAGCGAGCTGCGCCCGGATGGTTTGCACGTTCGCTTTCGCCTGCTCGACCAGCGCCTCCTGAGCCGCAAGCGTTTCCACGGTCGCGCCAGCGAGTTTCAAATTCAGCTCGTTTTGCACCCGCTGCACCACAAACTTTTGCGCGGCGATTGTTTGTTCCTGAGTACTCACCGCGGTGAGCGCCGTAATGACATTGGTGCGCGCGGTGTAGATGTTCGTCCGATACGTGTCGAGCGTCGTCGCAGACACGCCGATCGCGTGGTTCACCGCGCTCAAGGCATACGCGAGCGAATCGCGTACTACGGCCAGGTGTTCTTTCACTTTCACGATAAG
>CAYHFV010000020.1:0-11294 GCA_964356055.1 uncultured Candidatus Saccharibacteria bacterium | reverse complement strand
GAAATTTTAAAAAGTGAACGTGAGGGAAAGCACGTACGGTTCATTTATATTTCAACCGACGGGGTATATGCGGGCACGAAAGGAAATTATTCGGAACATGACGAGACCATTCCCTATAACGTCTACGGCTGGACTAAGCTTGGCGGAGAGTGCGCGGTTCACGCACTTCCGGATTTCTGCATCATTCGGACGAGCTTCTTCGATCCAAACCACATTCCGTTCGAAACCTCCGCAACGGATATGTATTCGTCAAAAATGCCGGTGAATGAACTTCCCTCGGCTATCGCGACGATCCTCGCGAGTAATTTTGTTGGCACCGTGAACATCGGGGGGGAGAAGAAATCGTACTACGAACGATATAAAGAATTTAAATCGTCGCTCCGACCGTGCACGTTTGAGGACGTTATAAAAGACCTGCGCTTCAAAGTGGCGCGTGACGCATCCCTCGACGTATCCCTCTGGAATAGGATACAAAAGCAGCTTACACGATGAAATCGACGGAACTCGACATCGTCATCCCAGTCTATAACGAGGGGGAGAATATTATTGACACACTCAGGGCACTGAAGCGAGAGGTGAAAACTCCTTTTCGGGTTTTGATCTGTTATGATTTCGAAAACGATAATACTCTACCGGCCGTGGAACGGATCCGCAGTGAACTGGGATTCGAGGTGCTTCCCGTCAAAAATCACGGCGTAGGCGTCCACAGTGCGGTTACCACAGGGTTCGCAGTGAGCCGAGCATCTGCTGTTCTGGTCTACCCCGCCGATGAGGCCTACAATATTAACATCGTCGATCGAATGTATGCGGCGTTTCGAAGCGGTAGCGACATTGTTGTCGCGAGCCGCTTTATGCAGGGAGGCAGTATGGAGGGCGGGCCTCCTTTAAAATCCATCTTAGTTCGCCTTGCTTCGTTTTTGCTCCACCGGTTTGTGGGTGTACCGGCGAGCGATGCGAGTTACGGGCTTCGGCTGTTTTCTCGCAGGATCCTAGACGCGGTGGAGATTGAGTCAACACAAGGCTTTACCTATGCCATTGAACTCCTGGTAAAATGTCACCGTCTAAAATGGAAAATCGCCGAAATTCCAGCACAGTGGCGCCGGAGAGAAAAGGGGGGGAGCCGGTTCAACCTTACGAAGTGGCTACCACACTACTTCCGCTGGTTCCGATACGCCCTGCAGACTACCTATCGTAAGAAGCTCCCCAATACAGTGAAACTCAAATCTGGAGTAACACTGAGGTAAACGATCTCGAAATCAAACTATGACGAGGGATGCTTCGATTCGCGCCACGGCACTATTCATTGTAGTCGTCTCGGCGGTTATTGTGATTGCCGCCGGCTTCCACCGTGATCTGGACTCTTCCTTCTTCGTCAAACTACTATTCGATGACGCCCGAGAGTTCGCTCATGCAGGAACTATCACGTCCCAGTTCATGCCAATTGGGTACTCAGGTTTTCTCGGGTCGTGCCTCAAAGTCGGCGGGGCAGCGGGGATTCCCCCATGTCAAGCCTTCCTCTACGTGGGGGTTTTGTTCTCCGCATTCTGGTTCCTAGCCCTGCGAGGTGCGCGAGGTGCTCTGCTGACCATCGGGGTTTTGGCGATTATCCTACACCCCGTGCTCATTCTGAATGTATGGCGCATCCATGACGGTAACCTGACCGCACTCTTGCTTCTGGGATTCACCGCAACAGGTATCGCGTTTCTGCGCTCAAGGAGCACCTGGAGTATCCTCGCGCTAGGTGTCTACTCCGGGCTGCTTTTTACAGTGCGGCAAAACACGGCGCTTCTTCTCCCCCTCGCCCTTTTTCTTCTCTATCAAGGGGATCCAGAAAGGGGGAAAAAGTACGCTTCCCGAGCAGCCATCTTTTTGGTAAGCGCGGCTGTTTCCATAGCAACCGTGAGCGGCGCAATTAAAGGAACGCCCTTCTACGTCGGTGGGCAGGGACCGTACAACTTTTTTGCAGGATCGAACGAGTACACCGCGCAGTACCTTCTCTCGAACTATAGCGCAGAGAACTCCTTGGGGAACGCTCTGGCGGCGCGCGGATTCTCCTCGGCGCAGACATTCAGTTCCTGGCTCTCCTTTCCTAAAGCTACCTACCAGCGGCTCGCCATAGAGTACCTCACGCACCACCCGATCGAGTATGCAAAACTAGCTGCCCTGAAACTGGTGACCTTACTACGGCCGGGCTACCACACGGTGCAGAACTTCACATGGAATTCACTGGAGGGCCTAAAGCGGTTTTCAAAGATCGTCCTTGCCGCTCCGTTCTTCGTGTGGGTGTTCTTCGTCTACCGAACCCGGAAGCGTTTCTTCGAGCCGGGGAACCTGTTCGTGTTCCTCGTGGCGATCCTCTACCTCCTGCCCTTTTTAATCGCCAACGCCGACCCGCGCTACCGCTTCCCCCTGGACATCATTCTCATCGTCGATTCCGTTAGTCGCGCAGGAGAGATTCCGGAAGCACAAACAAATAGTAGCGAACCACCTCATGGGTAACCCAGACCTCGATATTGTCATCCCGGCCTACAACGAAGGGGAAAACATTTTGGAGGTGCTCAGGGCCCTCGGACGCGACGTGCAAACTTCGATTCGGGTCTTCATTTGCTACGACTTTGATGATGACCGTACTCTCTCGGCGCTGGAGCGAGCTGGGGTTGATTTTGAGATCGTTTTGGTAAAAAATCGCGGTAGGGGGGTGCACGACGCCGTGATGACCGGCTTTGAAGCAACAACCGCTCCCGCGGTGCTCACCTTCGGAGCCGATGAAGCAAACAACGCAAAGATCATCGATGCGATGTATACTAAATTGAGGGAGGGAAATGATATCGTCGTTGCAAGCCGACTCCTCCCCGGAGGGGCTATGGAAGGCGGTCCTCGCTTTAAATCACTAGTAGTAACAACAGCCTCATATATCTTGCACCGAGTCGCGTTTCTTCCGGCAACCGACGCCACCTACGCGTGGAGAATGTTTTCAAGAAAGATCCTCAATACTGTCGCCATTGAGTCAACACAAGGCTTTACCTATGCCATTGAACTCCTGGTAAAATGTCACCGCTTGGGATGGCGAATCGCTGAGGTGCCGGCGCAATGGCTACCGCGCGCGAGAGGACAAAGCCGTTTTAACTTCAGAAAATGGCTCCCCCATTACGCCCGGTGGTTCTTCTACGCTCTCGGAACAACGTATCTCCGAAAAAGTCCGGGAACAGTAAAATTGAAGCCGGGCGCGAAATTAAACTAGGCGTTCAAAATAAAAACATGAACATAAAATCTATCTAAATAACATGAGTAGAAAACTACGCCAAACCAAAAACCACATCTTGTTCACGCTGAAATACACGCCCCTAACGGAATGAGCCAGCAAGAAACCAGCAGAGTTATCAAAACGTGCCAGGTCTGCGGCAATGCTTCCCTTGAATCGATCTTGTTCCTGGGGTACCTGCCGCCGGTCAACGATTTCCACCCGATCGGAGAACCACCCCGGGAGGAGCCGAGCTACCCGGCCGAAATCCTTCTCTGTGGTAGATGTCATTTGGTTCAGTCTGGCCTCATCGTGGACCCGAAAATTATCTTCCCGCCGTCGTACCCCTACACGTCGAGCACCACCAAGGTCCTGCGGGACAACTTCGCGGAGCTCTACCGGGAATGCTCGGCGATGTTCCCGCTGAAACCGGGGGATCTCATCGTGGACATCGGCTCCAACGACGGCAACCTTCTCTCAAACTTCAAGGATCGCCACCGCGTGCTCGGCATCACGCCAGAAG
The DNA here is from genome assembly GCA_964356055.1 of uncultured Candidatus Saccharibacteria bacterium. Lineage (GTDB taxonomy): Bacteria > Patescibacteriota > Minisyncoccia > UBA6257 > GWB1-50-10 > JAUSKB01. Next base: position 7,530 of record CAYHFV010000020.1, on the reverse strand, counting down.
ACATCGGAAAGCTCGCGATCGAGCGCGGCATCCCCACCATACTGGACTACTTCACGCGGGACGTCGCACACAGAGTTCGGAAGGAGTACGGGCAAGCGACGGTGGTCACTGCCACGAACGTGTTCGCACATATGGACGACGTGAACGGGGTAGTGAAATCCATCCTTGAGATCCTCAAGGACGGCGGCGTTTTCATCACGGAGTCTCACTATCTCCTGTCACTCATCCAGATGAACCAGTTCGACACGATCTACCACGAGCACCTCCGCTACTACTCCCTCCACAGCCTCATGTACCTTTTGGAAATGCACGGACTGGAGGTTATCCATGCGAAGCAGATACCGACCCACGCGGGTTCCATCCGGGCGTACGCCGCGCGGAAGGGGAAATATCCCGTGCAGGGAACGGTCGCTTCCCTCCTCGGGGCGGAACGGAACACTATCCTTCAGAAGGAGGGTTTGGTTGAGTTTCGGAAGCGTGTCGTTCTCGCAAAGCTCGAGCTTGCAGCTCTCCTCCGCGACATCAAGAAGAGTGGCGGGCGCGTCTACGGCATCGGCGCGCCGTCGCGTGGAACCACGCTCATCCACTACGTCGGCATCGACGAGGGGATCGTGGACTGTATCGTGGAAATCAAGGGGTCCCACAAGATTGGAAAGTACGTCCCCGGGACGCTCATTCCGGTCCTCGAGGAATCGAGGCTGTACGAAGATCAGCCCGAGTACGCCCTACTCTTCTCCTGGCAGATCACCGATGAACTCGTGCCGAAAATCCGGGAAAAGGGGTTTCGGGGAAAGTTCATCATTCCTTTACCAACTCCCCGAATCGTGTAGTAAAAAAACCGCCGGTTCATAGATCGGCGGAATTTGTTCAACAGAAAGAAGTCGGGTTATGTTGGCGGCGTGAAGTTTGGATCACTGTGGTCTCCGGTCCCCATCCCAAGATTCTCATGCACAATGGGAGTCGCACAGTCATCCCATTTCTTCGTGAGGAAAGTGATATACCTAATATCGGTGATCGCGTAGGTCACATGAGGCACGCCCTGAGGAATGTAGATACAGTCTCCGGCACCAACATACAAAAACTCTTCTTTCGTACCATCGTCGGATTTTGTAACCACGACTCCATGACCCGAGGTGAAAAGATAATACTCGTCAAACTCCGGGTGGTAATGGTTCCCGCGAATCGTATTCTTGTTGATGAACTGGAAATTGAATTCGACGATGGGTTTCCCGGGGTAGAAGGTGAAGATGCCACCCCGACCATCTCGAACGGTCGCGAGGTTGCACTGTGGATCCATCTTTTTAATCTTCATATTATGTTATCACCATCATAGCAACGGGCATAAAAAACACAACACGGGATAAGGATTACGCAGTGCCAAGCGTTTGATCCCATTCCGCGACGAGTTTTTCTTTCGAGAAGTGCTCCCCGAGGTACCGGCGGCCGTTCTCGCCAAGTGTGGTGAGCGTCGCACGGGCATCGTAGGCGGCGCGGAACGCTTTGACGACCGCTGTGCGGTCGTCGGAAACCGCGGTGAAGCCGCACTTCGCTTCACAGACGATACGGAGAGCATCGCTCTCCGTATGCACCGCGAGGACGACGGGACGAGCCGCCGCCATGTACCCCATGAGCTTCGCCGGGACCGCGGGGGTGGTGTTCTTCGAGGTCAGGGTCGCGATGCAGACGTCCATCTCCTTCACGAGGGCGGGATACTCGCGCGCCGAGACGAACGGCTTGAATAGGACGTTCCCGAGCTTCTTCTCGCGGGCGAGCGCCTCGAGCCGGGGGCGGTCCGTGCCGTCGCCCACGAAGAGGAAGGTCACGCCTGGAACGGCGCGGAAGGATTCGGCGGCATCGAGCACCATATCGAGCCCCTGCGAAGGACCGAGCACCCCGCCGAAAAAGAACACGAACGCCCCCTCAAGATCCCAGAGCGAACGGAAGCGGTTATCCTTGGGCGCGGTATCGAAGGGCGTGGGGTCTATCCAGTGCGGGATGATTTTCGCTTTTCCGCCTGGGACACCCCGCTTCTCTCGCAAGTAGCGCGCGTGGTTCTCCGAGGGAACAATGATGGTATCTGCCGCCGCATACACCCGCCGTTCCATTCCGCCGAAGAAGAAACGAATAAGAGGTTTCTGCCAGCCGGAAACGAGGTCGACGGCATTCTGGGGAAAGATGTCGTGTATGTTCGCGATGAAACGGGCGCCGTATCCCCTCGCGAGGCGTGCGGCGGCGATCGCCAAAGGAAGGGGCGGGCTGTGGACGATAACCGCACCCACGGCGCCCGTGACCGCGCGGCGGACGGCGCTCGTGAATATCGCTGGAAGCAAAAGCTGATTGATGCCGCGAAAAAGGTAGGGAACGCGGTGGTGCGGGAGGGTTTTGATGCGGAGGACCCGGACGCCGTTCTCCATGCGCTCCGGCGGGAAGATGACCGAGGTTTCGGCAAGGTTGTACCGCGGTTCGGAGGTCGCGACGACAACCTCGTGCCCGCGCTCGCGGAGCCCTTCCGCGAGCTCAGCCATGAGCTGCGCCGCCGAGCGGACCTCGGGCGGGTATGAGTCGGTGACGATCAAGATGCGCATAACGTCGAAACCATTATATGCCGGGGAACAGGCGAATGACAGGTGTTTTAGGTACACACATTTGGCGGATTGACGCCGCCGTCGGTCCGTTATAGAGTGGCGGCGCGAATCTGTTCGTTCACATAATCCACGGAATCAGCACTAACCAATACGGAGGTTTTTGATGGAATTCATCGCGCAGTACTGGTTTGTCTGGGCAATTCTCACGGTCCTGTTTGTCTGGACGACAGTCTCGGGACCGCTCAAACGAATAAAGCGGGTGGCGGGAGCGCAGAGCTTCGGCAAGGCGGCGGGCGGCATGGTGCGGGGGCTCGAAGGAACCTTCCTCATGATGCTCCTCGCCTGGGTGTTCGGCATGCTTCTCGTGCTCTCGGTTATCTTGAACATCATCGCGTACATCAAGGGTTGACGGAAATCCCCGACCGCGCGTCGGGGATTTTGTTCACACGAAAACTATTCGCACATTCGCGCGAATTAGAGCCGAGGGGAAACGAGCAAGAAAAAGTGTTCTACCTTTCGTACGAAAGGTTCCATCCCGCAGAGAGCCCTGCAGAGAGCGAGGGGGAAGTAATAGAGCTACTTACGAGCGATGAAAACGCTGTAGCTCTTCTCACCGCGCACCGGAACGTACTGGTCGATATGTCCGAAGCCAGCGTCCTTAAACAAGTCCATGAGTTCTATGTGGGGAAGGAGATAACTGTAGGAGGAGTACCGCTTCTGCTCGCCGGTCTTGAGCGAGATGAGCGTAATTGTCCATGTTCTTATCCGGTTCTTTGCATCATGGGTGATCTCCCAAACAATAGAGATGCGCCCTCTCTCCGTTTCGACCGTTCCAATATCTTCCTTGTGTGGTTTCTCACTCTTGTCCGTAATGTCAATGTAGATTTGACCGCCCGGTTTTAAAATTTTCCAAAAATTCTGAATTGCTTTCACAATCTCCTCCCGGGAGCGGTCCGGCACAATCCAGTTCTGCTCCCACGACGCGGCGTACACTAACGAGTTGCCGCGGCAGTACACAAGATCAAAGACGGGACCGAACTGCTTCGAGAGATTTGCCCACATGATATTGTAAGCCTCGATGCTCACGTTCCGCTTCTGCGCGTTGAGCTGGGTTTGACGCACCATTTCGCTACTCTTATCCGTGGCGATAATCCGATACCCTCGCTCAATAAGATTGATGGAGGGAAATCCGGAGCCGCAGCCAGCATCGAGAATGAGTGATTGTTTCGTGACGCCACGAGACCTGAAAAGTTCCTCGAGTCCTGCGACGTACTCGTTCTTGTCGTAGATTTTCTCGAGGCAGAAGTCCCAAATTTCGGGAAGACTGTAGAAGATATCCTTAGGCGCAGACATGGTCACGGTATAACCTGTACTCTAATCCCCCGCGCGAAGAACACAAGTTCTACCTACCCTCCAATGTTCGTACGAACATTGGAGCGTTGTATAAACACAAACCCCGACTCATCGTCGGGGTGGATAGCGCTAGTACGAAACGCCGTGCTGGTCGAGAATCCGTCCCCAGTAGGCGTGATGTCCGACGACCTTGCCGGCTTCCTGGCGGCTGTAAACCCTCTCTTCACCAAGAAAGCTCGTAAAATCGTTCCGGAGCATCTGGTTCACGTAGACATATCCCTCGCCTTCGAAAAAGCTGGGACCGCGACCGCCGACGAACGAGCGTTCCCGGTACGCCTTGAGGAGCGCCTCTTTGAGGAACGGGATGACCTCCGGCGAATACGAGCCGCCGTAGCTCATCTTCCACACCGGCTCCTTCTTGTGCCAGATTATCGTGTCACCCATGCTCTGGATGCCGTTCTTGAAGTAGCAATCGAGCACGGTGAAGCCGTCCTGCTTGAAAAAGATGGCTTTCGAGCCGGGAAGGCGCGGGATGGATTCTTTCTTGACGTTCGGATTCGCCCATCCCTCAAGCATCGCGTCAAAAAATACCTACTGTATCTGCAGCGTCCGGTGATTCATCCAAATCTCCTTCTAGTAAATGATGGGTGATGGTTAGAACTGCCTCCACCCTACACCCAGCCCGGAAAACATGTCAAACAAAAAGACCTCCCTGCGGAGGCCTTTAAATGGCTATATCTCCTTCTTAAGCGGGACGGCTTCGTAGAACCCTGCCTCCATTTTCTTGTCGACCACGACCCACTGGAACCGGGAACCAAACTTGTCCACGAGCGCGTCCCACGAACAGGTTTCGACGACGTACTCGGATCCGGCCATACCGCCGGCCTTCATGAGCTCATGCGCCTTCGCTTCGGTCGAGAAAACGAGGAGCGATCCTTCGCTGCTCGACATCACGCTCCCCCTTTCTTTTGCATCCCTCACGAACGAGCAGGGGTCGGGGTGGTGAATCAAAACCGAGAGGCACTCGGTGTTCACAAGGACGCCAGGTGCGACTTGTTTGAACGGCATCGGAATCTCCTTTCTTAGAGCTGATAGGTCGCTTCAAACGGCAGAAGCGCGTGCGAAAATCCCACAAACTCCCAATCGGCGTCCCAGCTTCTCGTTTCAATGAATATCGTGTTCGCTCGCCGGAATAGATCGTCGCCCGAGAGCGTGTGCGTCGTGACGAGATACTTATCCCTATTCTTCCGGTTCCGGTAGAGCACGAGGACGTGTATCGTCTGCTCCTCGGTGTTCTCGGCAACGAAATTCGGGAATGAATGGGAGAAACCGACGATCTCCCACTTGCTCTTCATCCGCTTCACCGCGGCGGCGATGGCCTTCTTGATCTCCTCCGAAGGCTGCTCGCCCGAGAGCGTGTGGTACGACGACTCGTACTCGACCGGCTTCTTCTTGCTCCGAAACAGAATGACCAGATGGACCGTGAATGCACCCATTTCCTACCCCTTTCGTTTTGTTCTTGGAACTGGGAATAGGCTACCACTCCGCGGCGTATACTGTCAATCTTCGTTGTCAACGCCCGAAAAGCGGTTATAATTTCCTTGTATGCGAATCCTAACAGGCACGAAGTGGCGCGACGGGTACCTCGACTACCATCGGAACAAACTCGAGTACCGCATCCAGACACTCGCGTGGAAGAACCTCGAGAAGCTCGAGGGGGTCTACCACACACGGGCGAAAAGCTTCCAGCTCCTCTGGAACTACTTCCCCGTCGTGGGGCTCGAGGGGCTCGTCATGAAAACCTGGTCCCGTCTGCGGGAGGAACGGCGAAACGAGAAATACCTCTCCTGCGGCATCGGGAAGGTTATCGAGGGACCCACGGGGAGCGCGCACGCCCCGGGGGCCATGGTCGGCTTCGTCGCCCCGTGGCACCCGGCGGCCGTCGAGCGCATCGTCCTTCCCGAGACATTCATCTTTTCACTTGATTCATCCCTCTTTTCCGAGGCGCCGCCGGGGACCATCCTTCACCTCCCGCTCGAGGGAGGCCGCCCGGCGCACCCCTGGTGGCAGGAGGTTCGTGCGTGGAGCGTGTATTCCGGAATCAATATTAAACAAGAAACTATAGACAAGATACGAGAAGGGATTGCCGAGGAGCTCAAGCGCACTAATTGGGCGAGCGCACGCCGCATCGAGGTCGGGGGGGCGACGCCGGTCGCGATGACAAAAACAAAGAGACAGGGGACAGGAGACGGGAGACAAGCGAAGAGCGGAATCCTCTACGGGTTCGGCAACTACGCGAAAATCAACATCATCCCCTACTCGAAGCCCTTCGTCGACATCCAGACGGTCCACGAGATCGACCCGACGCAGATCTTCATGGGCGGGCGCATCGGGCGCTGGGATGCCTCCCCGTTCCCCCGCCCGGACGAGCGGGCCGACGCCTACTTCGTCGCGAGCTACAACCACACGCACGTCCCCATCACGCTCCACGCCTTGAAGAGCGGCGCCTACGTCGTCGTCGAAAAACCGGTCGCGATGGACTACGGAGAATTGAAGGAGCTTGAAGCGGCGCTCCGGCAAGCCGGGCGGAAACTCTTCATCGGCTTCCACAAGCGGTACGGGACGTTCAACCGGCTCGCGCTCCAGGACCTCCGTGTGGAATACGGCGAACCCATCTCCTACCACTCCATCGTCTACGAGCTCATCCAGCCGGAGCTTTTCTGGTATAACTGGCCCGTCTCCCGGAGCACCTTCTTCGCGAACGGCTGCCACCAGATCGATCACTTCCTGCACCTCAATAACTTCTCGAAGCCGAGGAGTTACGACATCAAGCTTTTGCAAGACGACGCGGTCGAGGTCTGGATTGAGCTCGAGAACGGTGCTACCTTCACCACCACCTTCAGCGAGAAGGGGGTCTCCCGCGTGGGCCCGCGGGACTTTGTTGAGCTCAAGGTCCACGGGCGGAACGTCCGCATCACGGACGCCATCCGCTACCAGTCGGAGGACAACCACCGTATCATCCGCAGGCGCCGCATCTTCAAGACGGACAGCTACCGCGACATGTACCAGACCATCTGCCGGACCATCGCGGAGGACGGCGAGGGGGACTCACTCGAATCAGTCCTCGTCTCAACGAAGCTCATGCTCGACCTCGAGGAGAAGCTACAAAAGATGAAGAAGTGGGGCGACCGGTACGAGCGCGCGAAGGAGGAGTTTAAGAAATACTTCTCTTAGACACCTCATAACCCTCCCTACCCTCCCTTACCTCAAAGGAGGGCAACATAAACTCCTCCCCTTAAGATAAGGGGAGGTTGGGGGGTTACTGCTTCTTCGTTATTTCAGTAAGAAGTTTCTTGTACACCCCGTCGGGGTTTTTTAGTACGTCATTATTCCAAAAACGCAGAACGAAAATGTTTAACTTCCCGAGAAACTCCGTCCGCTTGTCATCGTGGGGAGAATCTATGTGCTGACTGCCATCGATCTCGATTGCAAGCCGTAACTACGGGCAATAGAAATCGATGATATATTTCCAAGCGCTGTACTGTCTCAAAAATCTTTTCCAATTAACCCGTTTAACGAGAAGCATGTGCCA
>CAYHFV010000019.1:0-11623 GCA_964356055.1 uncultured Candidatus Saccharibacteria bacterium | reverse complement strand
AGAGCCCCCCCACCCACCGCTTTTTTCGCGCATCACCCGACCGTTGGATGGAACGGATGAGGGCGGCAACGTGTGCGAAAAAGGTGCGCATGCCGTTATGCGGTGAGCCAGCGAACCGCCATTGCCTTCGGGGTGAAGTCCTTCTTTTTCACGGTGAGCTTTTCCTCAGGCGTCACCCTCGATTCGCCGAGCTCCTTCAAGAACGGTTTCAGGTCGGAAAAGAGCGAGGGGATAACGACTGCGGGTTCGAGCTGCCGGACCAGTTTTGCGGCGAGCGCGGGGCCAAGGAACGGTTTTCCGCCGGCGGGAACTATCAAGATGTCCGTGTCGGTGAGTGCTGCCTGGAGCGCGGGGTTCAGTTCTTTAGTCAAGTGTCCCACGGCTGCGATCGCGATGCCGTCGAGAGTCACGCGATACGCGGTGTGTTCTTCGTCGCGGACCCACTCGGTGGTCCATCCGCGCACCATCGTTTCCCCGACCTGGTACTCACCCTGGTGGTCGATCCAAAACAGCATCGGTTCCTCGGGGGCATCGGTCACGGCGGGGCGAACGGTGTGTATGACGAGTGTCGCCCCCTTGAACGACCGCTGGTTTGTGGGGTCAATGAGGACGGTGAGCGCGCCCGACTGGATTCGAAAATAGTTTTCTCCGTGGTGGGTGATAACCATAACTGGAGATCAATGGTTCATAAAAACGCCGGCAGGGCGCGGGGCGCGCGTCGGTGTCGCCGCACGGAGCCTGCGCTACCGGGGTCGCGCACGTTACCTTGAGTATACCTCCTTTTACCTTGCGTTTCAACGATGCGGTGTGATAGGCTTGAGTGCGATGCTCGCAGGAAAACAGAACAATTCGGTGCTCTCGCAGCTCTTGAAGTCAGAGCCGACGCTCCTTTCGATCCTGAAGTCCGGCGACCTTGTCCAGGGGGTTGTTCTCGAACAGAGTTCGAAGCTCTTACTCGTCGACCTTGGGAAGTACGGGACCGGCGCCGTCTACCGCGGTGAAATCCAGAATGCGCGCGAGGTGATACGGAACCTGAAGATCGGCGACCCGATCCACGCGAAGGTGCTCGTGGTCGACAATGAGGATGGCTACATCGAGCTCTCGATCTCGGAAGCGGGTAAGCAGAAAGCGTGGGCGGAGGTGCAGGAGATCAAGGAAAAAGACGAGCCGTTCACCGTGAAGATTACGGGGTGCAACAAGGGTGGACTCGTGGCACCGATCGGGCAGCTTTCCGCCTTCCTCCCCATCTCCCAACTTTCAAACAAGCGCCTCCCCAAGATTGAAGGCGACGACAAATCGCCGCTCACGGTGACGTTGCAGTCGCTCGTGGGTACCGAGCTTTCAGTTAAGATCATCGATGCGAACCCCCGCACGGGGAAGCTCATCATCTCGGAGCGCGAAGCGCTGGGGGTGAATACGAGGGAACTCGTCAAGGGCTACACGGTCGGCCAGGTGGTCGAAGGTATCATCTCGAGCGTCGCCGATTTCGGCGCCTTCATGAAGTTCACGGACAACCTGGCGATCGAGGGGCTGATCCACGTTTCAGAGCTCGAACACCGGGTCGTGGAGAATCCGAAGGAGGTGGTGAAGGTGGACGATGTGGTGAAGGCCCAGATTGTGGACATCAAGGATGGGAGGGTCTCTCTCTCCCTGAAGGTGTTGAAATCTGACCCATGGCTCTCGGTTGCCGATCGCTATCGCGAAGGACAAGAGGTGACGGGGACTATTTACAGTTTTACGCCGTTCGGGGCAATCGTAAGCCTCGACGGGGGCATCCAGGGGCAGGTGCACGTCACCGCGTTCGGCGGCGTCGAAGAGATGAAAAAAGAGCTCTCGCACGGCAAGGAGTACCCGTTCACAATCGAAAGCGTGCGGCCCGAGGAACGTCGGGTGACGCTGAAACTAAAAATAGCCACTAGCCACTAGCCACTAGTGGCTAGTGGCTGTACCAAGTCGCGCGAGACGCGGTTTTTTTGTTTGTGAGGACTATTGACAGAACTCTGTATTTAGTGTAATATTAAGCCAGTCAATTTAACTTATTTTCTAACATATATATCTGAGGTGTACTATGAATTTCAAACCAACCGAACTTCAGCTCATTAACCGAGTTGGCGTTCACTATACCGCGGCGCTCCGTTTCCTCGCGCTCCTTCCGGAAACACGATCGCCGAAGGAGTGTCGTAGACTCTTCGAGCGCGCGAGGCTTCATCTCGCGTTCATGGGGAACGAGGTGCGCCGGTTCCGGTCGCTGCACGCGAATGCGAACGTTGCCCCGGCGGTCAGACTCTTGGGGGCCGCCCGATTCAAGGGGGCGCTCGAGTTTGTAAAGGGGGGAGCGCTCAATGCCTTCGAGTACGCTATTGCGCTTGCCGACGGCACACGGCTGGAAAATCTCATTGGTCCCCTCCCACCTGAAGAGGAGCGCGAACAGAAGCAGAGCAACAAGCCGCTCGTTCGCGGGCTCTGTAAAGAGTCCTATCGGCTCTTTTCCCCGGAGAAACCGATCAGCCGATTCTACGCGCAGCAACTCCAAACATCCGCGGCGCGGTTACGAAAAAAAGACGACCGGGAACGGGAAGAGAAGCGGCAGGCGGGGGAGGCAGGAAGGCTTCCTGATTCTTTCATCTCCCCCACCGCCCTCCTAAAGAAGGTTCCCGGGAAAATCGTTTTTCGATTCCCCGGGCATCGTGGCGAACGGATCCTCCTCGCGCTCTCTTCCGATGGCCACGAGGTTAAGGTAGTCAGGGCGACCGGAAGTTTCGCCGATCTTGAAGGCGAGAGCTTCCGATTCGGTCTCCTCCCTCCGAAGCTCTTTGCCGCCCTGAAGCGGCAGGAAGAAAAGGAAAACAGGACGAAGAAGGATCAAAAAGAAGGGACCGGTGGAAAAACCGGTTCTGGCAAGGAAGCGCCTCGAAAAGCGAACATTCTCCCTCTCAAGATGGGGAATGGATAAGTTGTGGGGTCGGTGTTCATACCGGCCCCATTTTTTGTTTAAAAGTGTTTCGCGACAAACATTTTTAAATGATTTTTCATAAAAGTATAGATTTTAAGCGTTTAATGGGTTTTTCGGTTTTTTGAATTCTTTCCGATAAATGGATGTTTTTTGATAAAAGTCATTCTTTTCATAAGATCATATTTTTCCTCCGTTTCTTAATAAGTTGTTGGTTTCTTGTTCCTATTCCTAAATAAAAAATCGGCGATTATGGCGCCGACACCGACGTTTGATTAGTACAAAAAGGCGACTATCCCACGCGATGGAGTTTAATACCGGCCTCGCTGTCGATTGTGATATAGGAGGAGGGGATGTCCGTCCAGCAGTTGCTGTTCCAGTAGTCGAGCCCATTGAAAGTGCCGTGGAGTTCGAGGTGGGTGTGGCCGCAGAAGACAACGTCCGCCCTCTTTAAATGTTTTCCATACCACGTCGCGCCGTTCGCCACCTTGGTCGAGAGGCGAAGCCATGCCTTCGACATCCGCTTGACCCACCGGCTTACCCGTTGATCTTTCGAATCGAAGTGTTGGATCACGAGGTACATAGTGCTCGCGATTGTGGAGATGATGATGTTTTTGTTTAAAAAGCGGTCGAACTGATGGCCGTGGATCACGAGGCAACGCGTTCCCTGCCATTCGAAAAGGTACTCGCCTTTGACCGCGAACCCGACGATGCGCTGGAGCATGCGCGCCGACACGTCGTGGTTCCCCGCAATCCAGACGACCTCGGTTCCAGAGCCTGGAGCCGAGAGGTCGCGCAGGTGACCGAAGAGTTTCCAATCATGCTCCGAGAGCCGCGTGAGGTTCAGATCGTCGAAGATGTCACCGTTTAAGATGAGCGTTCTAAAAACCAGGCCCTTGAGTGTTCTCAAAAGCTCCCGCGATCGGCACACCGATGAGCCGAGGTGAATATCGGAAACGATGAGGATGTCGATTGGCTTCATACGCTCTGCGGCGGTTTCATGGGGAGGGCCATGGAACCTCTTTTGAGTTCGGAGGCGAGAAACCGCCCCACCTCCGCGGATTTCCGCTCGAGGAGAACACGGCTCGTGGAGCCGATAAAGAGGCGGATGAGCGGCTCGGTGTTCGAGGGGCGAATGTTGAGGAACCATGCCCCGAAATCGAGCGTCACCTTGTCGAGGTGGTGAACGTATTTTGCCTCGTGCCGGAAGTGGCGGGTGAGCGCCGCGACGACCGCGTTCGGTTCCCCGCTTTCGATGTTCAGTTCCTGCCCCACCACGCGGCGGGGGAAGAGGTCGTAAAAGTCGGCGAGCGTGTAGGGGAGGCGTGTCACTGCGTTTATGACCTTCACGGCAGCGAGGATGCCCGAGTCCGCGGAGAAAAATTCCTTGAAGAAATAGTGGCCTGAATACTCGCCGGCAAACCCGGCGCCGGTCTCCCGCATGCGGCGTTTGATAAAGTACGTGCCGACGGGGACGATCTCCGAGCGTTCACGGTCGAGGAGTCCCGCTTTCTCGAGCGAAAAGTACGTGCGGGGCTCGAAAAGGTAGGGCGGTTCCTCGTGGAGCGAGAGGAGGTGAGCGATCGCATACGGGGGGATCCACCGGCCGCGATGATCCACAAAGAATGCCCGGTCGCCGTCGGCATCGAAGATAACGCCGAGGTCGGCGTGGTGCGCGAGCACCTCGCGGTGAAGGTGGAGCACCGCCGGCAGCACGAGCGGATTCGGCCCGTGCGCCGGAAAGTTCCCCGAGAGCTCCCCATCGATGAAGGTGGGCGTGATTCCTTGAACCCCCCGCACCACGAGCGGAACCACAAGGGCCGTGGGCCCGTTTGAAAAGTCGAAGACGACCCGCTGCGGCCTGAGCGGGTCGAGCGCGCCCCTCAAGAAGTCGGCGTAGATGCGGAGATACTCAGCGGACATGAGCTCGTTTCATAAGCCGGGCGATCTCGACGCCGCCGAAGGGTACCGCCTTCTTTCCGACGACCTTGAGCCCGTTCATTCCTATGGGGTTATGGGAGGCGGTGACCATGATGCCGCCCGCCGCCTTCAGGTGGTTCACAAAAAAATAGAACAGGGGGGTGGTGGCCACCCCGATATCGACGATTTTGAGGGGTGCTTTCGATGCCTTGAGGCCTTGTTTGACCGCGAAAGAGAGGGCAGGCGAACTCGTCCGCCCGTCGTGCCCCACCACGAGGCGTCCCCTCCAGAAGTGAACACCGAGTGCTTCGGCGATCTTTCCAACCGTTCGGGCGTTCACCTCCTCGGGGTATCGCCCCCGGATATCGTATGTCTTGAAAATACTCCACTTCATCCCGTTAGAGATCGGAAATAGCCGTATTTCCGTACCGCGCCGGCGCGACCTCGGTGCCGACGGTTTCATCCGCTTGTGGTAGAGTGAGAAAAAGCATACAGGGGTACTCTCTAACGGGACCCATTCATTTGAATTCTACCCGAAATTCTTCTTTAATAGAAATGCGAAACGACAATGCCTCCGAAACGAACCAACGGAAAGCGGGCGGACACGCAACGCGATGAGCGAGCGCCGGCGTTGAATCTCCATCCCGACGTGAAGAAGAGTATCTGGATCGTTGCCTGCATCGGCCTCGGCATCGTTTTTATTCTCGCGGCGGCGGGACAGGCCGGGCCGGTCGGCGCACGGTTCTTTTCGTTCATGCAGACGTTCTTCGGACTTGGGTACTACCTTCTTCCCCTCGTCTCATTCTTGCTCGCCTTCTCGTTCTTCGCTCCCGAACGGACAAAGCTCCTTGGCATCACGCTCATAGGCGGGGCGCTGTTCGTCCTTTCGGGGCTTGGTTTCATCGATATCGTCTCTCCGGGACACGGGGGGCTCACGGGAGAGCTCATTGGCGCGCTCAAGATTCCCTTCGGCGTTCCCGCCTCATTCGTCATCACCGTTGCCGTTCTCGCCATTTCCTTTCTGCTCACCGTGAATCGGCCGCTCAAGCTTTCACTGCTCACCCGGTTTGTGGGACTTCTCCGTCCTCGGGCCGGTCAATCAGTGCCGGTCACCCTTCCCGAGGCGTCGCCGGAGATCGAAACTGAAGAGAAGAAAGAGGACCAAGAAACGAAGGGGCCTCTCGGGGCAGAATCGAAGCAGGCGGCGATCGCGGAACCGAAGCGCGCGGCCTCCGGCCCAGAGGGCCGTACGGCCCGGAGGGAGCCACGCCCGATCCGGAACTACGTCGCGCCGCCGCTCTCCCTCCTCGCGTCCTCGGTGGACAAACCGACCGCTGGCGACCTCCAGGCGAACGCAAATATCATCCGGCGGACGCTCGAGAGTTTCGGCATTCCCGTCGAAATGGGGGAGATCAACGTGGGTCCGACGGTGACGCGCTACACCTTAAAGCCTGCCGAGGGCGTGAAGCTCTCGCGGATCACCGCACTCGCCCCCGATCTCGCGCTCGCCCTCGCCGCGCACCCCCTCCGCATCGAAGCGCCCGTCCCCGGCAAGTCGGTGGTCGGTATCGAGGTGCCGAACAAGGCGGCGGCGGTGGTGCGCCTCGGCAGCCTCCTCCTCTATCCCGAATTCCAGAAAGCGGAACCGCTCACCTTCGCGCTCGGCAGAAACGTGCAGGGCGATCCCATTTTCCCGAACATTGACAAGATGCCGCACCTTCTCGTGGCAGGGGCGACGGGTTCAGGAAAATCGATCGCCATCCACTCGCTTATCGTCTCCCTCCTCTACAAGAACTCCCCCGAGATGCTGAATCTCATCATGATCGATCCGAAGCGCGTTGAACTCTCGATCTATGACGGGCTCCCCCACCTTATTGCGCCTGTCGTGACCGACAACAAGCACGCGATTGGTGCGCTCCGGTGGGTCATCCAAGAGATGGATCGGCGGTACCAGTTGCTCCTCGAGGCGGGGTCGCGCGACATCGGGAGCTACAACAAATCGGCGGGTGAACGGCTGTCCTACATCGTCATCGTCATCGACGAGCTCGCCGATCTCATGGCGACCTACGGCCGCGAGGTGGAAGGTTCTATTATCCGGCTCGCGCAGATGGCGCGGGCGACGGGTATCCACCTCGTCGTTTCGACCCAGCGCCCCTCGGTCGAAGTGATTACGGGGCTCATCAAGGCGAACATCACGACGCGGATTGCGCTCCAGGTTGCGAGCCAGATCGATTCGCGGACGATTTTGGACACCGCGGGCGCCGAGAAGCTCTTGGGACGTGGCGATCTCCTCTTTGTCTCGGCGGAGCTCTCGAAGCCCCGTCGGCTCCAGGGATCGTTTGTGACCGAGGAGGAAATCAAGGCGGTGGTTGATTTCATCGAGAAGAACAACGAGGCGCCGCGCGAATCGATTTTGATTGAGGCGGTGAATGGCGCGCCGCGCGGTGGCGGGGGAGGGAGCACGGAAACCAACGGCCTCCGGCCCTCCGGGCCGTACGGTCCGGAGAACGCCGGGCTCTTCGAAAACCTCGCGGCGGAGGGAGACGACGATGCGCTCTACACCGCGGCAGTCGAGGTGGTGAAAGTGGCGAAGAAAGCATCCGCGTCGCTCCTCCAGCGGCGCCTCAAGGTCGGCTACGCCCGCGCCGCCCGCCTTCTCGACATGATGGAGGAACGCGGAGTCATCGGTCCCGGCGAGGGGGCGAAACCGCGCGACATTTTGTTTGGCGAGTAGTAGTATACGAGGGTTCAGATGACTATGGATCCCGTTAGAAATTTCGCTTGGTGCCATCGGTTCGGTATCAGATCTCCCTACCGGAGCGGGTGCGGTGTCGGCGCATCCACGAAGTCACATTTCTAACGGGATGGACCCCGAAACCCGTCAGGAAGCAAAAACATTCGGAGCGATCGTGATCGACGCGATGCGGTCGAAGAATTTTACGATTGAGAAACTCTCTCAGGTGACGGGCGTCTCCGACCGCTTTCTCACCTACCTTGTGAACGGGGAGTGCGAAAAGCTCCCCGCCGTACCCTACGTGTACGGGTATGTCATGAAAATTGCTGAAGCGCTCGGGATAGACGGCGCCTCCCTCTGGCAGGACTACCTCAAAGGATCGGCGTCGCTCCGTCGTTCGGGGAAAGGCGACGCGTTGCCGACAAACCGGTTCGTGACGCCGGAGCTGAACCCGCGGGTGATCGGCGCGGTTGCGATCGCGATCCTCATCATAGGGTACCTCGTGTTCCGCCTACCCGCGCTCCTCGGGGTGCCGACCGTCACCCTGAATGGTTTTCCGGATGCGCTCGTCGTGGAAGAGCCGACGTATCGAATTCTCGGCACGATTGATCCTGCGGACGAATTGACAATCAACCGAGAGCCAGTCTACGCTGATACCAACGGCGTTTTTGAGCGCATCGTCACGCTTGAGCCCGGGTTCAACACGTTTGAATTTCGCGCGAAACGGTTTCTTGGCAAAGAACGCATCCTTGTGAAGCAGATTTTCTACCGCGCGGCGACACAAACGTCGACCTCGACCTTTCCCTATGCCCCCGAAGAAAATTTCTAGAGAAGAAAAACCGTCAGGAGACCTCTCATCGCTCATCGAGTCGCTCCAGTCGCGGTTCGGCGAGGGTGCGGTGATGCAGATGGGAACGAGCATGCGGCCGAAGGTGGAGACCGTCTCCTCCGGCTCCTTCTCGCTCGACCTCGCGTTGGGCGGCGGGCTGCCGAAAGGACGCATCATCGAGATCTACGGTCCCGAATCGTCGGGGAAGACCACGCTCGCGCTCCACGCGGTCGCGGAGGTTCAAAAAAAAGGCGGAAAGGCGGCGTTTATCGACGCGGAGCACGCGCTCGATCCCGAATACGCCGGGCGCATCGGGGTACGGGTAAAAGACCTCATCGTCTCCCAGCCGGACAACGGCGAGGAGGCGTTGAACATTTTAGAGAGCCTCGTCCGCTCCGGCATCATTGATATTGTGGTCGTAGATTCGGTCGCGGCGCTCACACCGCGCGCGGAAATTGAGGGCGAGATGGGGCAGTCGCATATGGGGCTCCAGGCGCGCCTCCTCTCGCAGGCCTTGCGGAAGCTCACCGCGATTGCTGCGAAGTCAGGCACCATCGTGGTTTTCATTAACCAGATACGGATGAAGATCGGCATCGTGTTTGGCAACCCCGAGACGACGCCCGGAGGACTCGCCCTAAAGTTCTACGCCTCGATCCGCATCGATATCCGGCGCACCGCGCAGATCAAGAAGGGGGAGGACAGCGTTGGGAATCGCGTGAAGGCGAAGATTGCGAAGAACAAAGTGGCGCCGCCCTTCAAAATCGCCGAGTTCGACATTCTCTTCGGACGTGGCATTTCCTACGAGTCGGATGTGTTGAACACCGCAATCGCCTACGAGGTGGTGAAAAAAGCGGGCGCGAGCTACAGTTTTGGAGACGAAAAGCTTGGCGTCGGGTTCGATACCGTGAAGACTCGGCTCGCAGACGACAAGAAACTCTTGCAGGAGATACAGAAGAAGGTGTATGAAACGGTGGAGGCAAAGGCGAGAGGAGAGTGGAAGCCGACGAAGGAGGCGAAAGAAGCACGAGAGGAAGAATAAACCCCCCGACATCAATCGGGGGGGTTCCGTCAGTTGTGGACGAGGTACACACTGAAGAGTTTCTCGATGGGCTTGTACCCGAATCCGAGGAGCACAGGAAAGCTTGAGGTTGAAAATCCTTGTGTAACCCCAATCTCGAGGTTGTGTTTCTTCTTCTGGTAGTCCCACACTTCGGTGAAGTACGGGGCACCGAGCGGTGTCTTGATTTCAAGGAAACCGGCGGCGGTTACCGCGTGCTCGTTGAAGAGCATGAACGTTCCCACGGGTGCACTCACCGTCACTGCCCCGCCCCACGTGTACCGATGCAGGTACCCGGCAACCTCGGCGGAGATATCTCCAACACGGGTTGCTGCTCCGGCGTTCCACTCAACTGCATTGCGCGTTTGGTTGTAGTAAACGCCGACCGTTCCGCCGCCGAATTTCAATCCGACACCTCCTGCGGCGCCCGGGATCGCCTGCTTCGCGGGCGGTTCGAAATGTCCGCCTGCTGATACCGGGTGCGGCTTCTGTGTTGAGACTGAGCGAGGCATGTGCCCGACCCGGAACTCGGTTTCACCCTTTATAGGTACTGTGAGAAAAAAGTGGCCGGCTGCAGAACCATTCGAGCGATACACCGCGCGGAGCGTTGCAGTTCCCCAGCTCGCGGTTGGCACCAGAACCTCGACCCCCCCTCTCACTGACGCATCGTGCGTGAGGACCCCGTCGCGGTCGTAGGTACCGGCGTAGAGCAAACCAGTGTACGTCCGTTTGACCTCGATGGTGTCCCCCTTCTCCTGGGAACGCGTTCCAGGGGGGGTTGTCAGGAACGCGACAATAGATCCGATCGCGAGTGCGAGACGTGATCGTTTGCGCACCTGTGCAGGAATCTCCTCCAGCGCTTCGATGTCGCGCTCCGCCTCGTCAACGCTCTCGCGTGCCCACTCCAGTGCCGTGTGGTAGTGCATGCCATAGTACCTGCCCTGACCCGAGGCATACACATCGAATTTCTGCGACCGGTACGAATCGGCGAACGATTGTGGGCGCGAGCCGAAGAGGTACGCAATGGAGTGCCAGAGAAGTAAAAACGGCCAGCATATGAGAAGGATTGTGCAGAGATCGCCGCTCTTCCACGCGCACGCCAGTTCACGGCGGATGTGCGGTTTCCACGCCGTTACTCTGCCGTAGCCCGAGAGGTAGACGAGGAGACCGATAGTGCCGATTCCCGCGGTGAGTGAACCCAGGATCCACGCTCGAGCAGACGGCACACCGAAGAAAATGAATGCGTAGAGCGCGATGAGTACGAGCGTTCCGTTTCGATTCTCCCTTCGCTGGGATTCTCCCGGATCAAATGTTTCGAGGTCTTCCGAGAACTTCTCGAACAGCCGTTCGATCATCCGGTTCAGTCGTTGTTTCATCTTCACGCCTTTCTGATGTTGAAAAAAAGTTGGTTGATGAGCTGTAGAAAAACTAGACCATTTGATAGTGATTGTCAAGGAGCACTCTCTCGCTTCCCAACACTCAAGAATTCTCACTGACACCCCGGACCAGTGTAGGGGGGATTTATGAGATTAAAGTGCCAAGGGTCGTTCTGGATCGCCTGCCACCGGAGTCTGATTCCCACATCGATTGCGATCTGGTTTACGTCGGCAAACCGGTTTCCCGACACCGAAAGATCGAGCCCCCTGCCCGCTTCGTGGGGGCTTTGGCCGGGCGGAGCGACGGTTCCACCGAGGCCGTGCCCCGAATAGTCATTCTCTATCTGCGTGATGAGTGCTCCGCAGGCGGCACGCTGCGTGGGGGTAAGAGTGGCAATTTGGTTGTATTTTTGGAACACCTCGTAGAGATGCGCCTGGTACTCCCGGGGACGAAAGGCGGAGGTTGCGTCAATGATGATTCCGACTCCTGCGGCGTATGACCTGAGCGTCATGTATTCCCCGTAGAGGAGAGAGAGGTTCTGTCCGATGCCGGTCATGACACTGAAGTCGCACGGGAGGGTTGAGGCGTAGGTCCAGATGACCCCGAGCGTGCCGGTGTGAGGGTAGACGAGTGAGGTGATGGGGCAGGTTAGTGGTGGCGGAGGCGGCGGTGGTGGCCCCGCAATTGGCACCGGGTCCACACACTGAATCTGGTGCCACGGCGTGGGCGAGCCCCCGGTCAGGAACCCGAGGAGGG
>CAYHFV010000018.1:0-12502 GCA_964356055.1 uncultured Candidatus Saccharibacteria bacterium | reverse complement strand
TCGCTTCGGGAAAATTCGCGCAAAAAATTCTGGTGGCGGGAAATCTTGATGATTGGCTAAAGGGCCATTTTTATTTTGCTTGCAAAACATTGACATATAGCATATCTTATGCTAAGATGGACGGTGTTACTGGGATGGTCCTGGTAATGAAGTTTGTCCTTTGACATCACAACAAAAACGCAATTATAGGAGGCGCAGATGAAGCAGAACAGGCTGACCTGCATGGTCGCAATCGTGTGTATGCTCAATCTCTTTCAAGTAGAGATTGTGCGTGCCAAAACCGTTCGTTACTTTAACCCGACCCTCGACAAAGATGCGGCAACCAGTGTCTTGTTCAGCGACGGCCGAAGAGTAGTACTCCACGAAGGAGAATCTCTGGTCATCAACGAATCCTGCAAGATGATTAGTCGCTCGGAGTTCAGCTGGGAAACTTGGCCCGTAGAGCCACAGCCATTCCTGAAAATCACCGTTCGCAAACTGGACGCAATTCGCAAAGAGCCAATGCTCGGCGCGATGATGCTTGTCCAGCGTCGCAAAGTGATGTTGAACTACCCGCCAGTTTCTTCCGTTTGGCATCTGCCGACCGGAATCGCACAACTCTCCGCGGTACTCCGTAGTGATGGGCACGAAGTGGTGCAACGCTACGGGCATATCCTCGGTCTCGAGTATATGCTCAAAGAACACGGCGGAGCAGACGTTGATCACGCGCTCACAGCAGTACGCAATCCGCACAGCGACATCAACGCGCTCTACGATGCTCGCATGACTTTCGAGCGCGTCTCTCAAGGCGTTGCAACGCAAGACAAATTCGAAGTGGCACGGAACAACGCAAGTTACGTTTCGAGCTACTACGATGGCTCTGTCGAACGCGCGCTGGAGGCGGTAAAAAATCGCGAGCAACACCTGTGGTATGACTACTTCGCCGAAGTGGAACTGCCACTTGCGCGCGATTTCAACCACGACCTCTACGGCATCGGCGTCGCAGACGAACGCCAGATCATTCAGGGACTTGTCCTCGCCTCAATGGTGAAAGATGAATTTCCTGATTGTCTAGTAGTGCTTGGCGGCAACTTCTGGTCGCGCGTTACCAACGCTTTCCAGTTGCCCGAGTTCGTGCAGTTCTTCAACCACTGCGACGCTATTGTGTATCGGGAGGGCTTCCAGCCGCTTCAGCAACTTGCGGCAACGCTCAACCCGGCTAACGCTTCGGGAGTCGCTTGGAGAAAGAACGGTGAGGTGGTGGTTAATTCCGCCACTCAAAGCCCGACTGATTTCGAAACACTTCCGACACCGGACTTTGACGGCGGCGCAATGCAATGGTCGCCGGACTTCGTCCCTTCGCTCTACACCATGTCCAACTGCCCGATGGCGTGCGGTTTCTGCGCTATTGCAGCCGGAAGCGACACGTTCCTCGCAAAGCCCCGCTCGATAACCCCCGCGCGTATAGCCGAACACATGGCGAATTTGGGGGCAACCCGCTTTGAGATTTTTGATGAGACATTTCCGATTCCTAGGCAACTTGCTTTGGGAAAAGAACTCAAGCGGATCGGCCTTCCTGCCACATGGGACTGCTATCTCATAGTCACTAACGACCTGGTAAAACCGGAAACTTGCGCAAAGTTGTACGAAGCGGGTTGCCGCAACGTTCAGCTCGGACTGGAAACGTTGTCACCGGATACTTTGTTGCGAGAGCACAAGCAGTGGAACACGCCGAAAAACTACGGCGTTACCCTTGCCAATCTCAAAGCGGCTGGTATCCAAACGCACGTTTTCCTGCTCGTCGGAATTCCGGGCGAACCTCTCAATTGGGGCCTAAGGTGGCTTCCGTTCCTTGAGCAGTACGGTGACAGCATACTCACCATTAAATCCGGACGGTATCGGCTCACACGCCACAGTCCGGAGGAAAGAGGCGAAACCCACAACCAGTTGATTGAGGTAATGCCGGACACCAAACCTTTGCACCTCAATCGTGATTTCCGCTATCGCTCCATTTCTCGCAAGAAGGTGGAAGCGACGCGCGACATTCTCGAGCAGGCGTGCCGGAGGCACTGGGCATACGGCGTAACCTCGACCATTCCGTGGTGGGTGAATCGCGGACGTTATTCGTGGGACGAACTCAAACGAATGGCGCAGGTGTTGCCGTCCGAACCGGACGTGCGACACTTGGACAATGCCATCGTGCGAGCTAACACCATTGTCAGAGAGGAGCTGAAACGAAAAGTTAGTTTCAGAAACTTCGATGACGTGGCGACCTTCGCCCGCACACTGTTGTGAACCAAAACCCGAGCCTGACCGGATGGACAGGTGGCCTGACCTTTGTGGTTGGGCCTTTTTCTTTTTTGAAAGAACTAAATCCGTGCTATACTTTTTACACAGATTTCCCGCCACCAGAATTTTTTGCGCGAATTTTCCCGAAGCGAGGGCGCGGCGGAATTCCTCCCCCCAACCCTCTCCTTCCGCCGCGCCCGAGCGGAGCGGTCAGGAATTTTTCTCAAAATGGGTTCGCGCTAATTTCAGAATACGCGACGAGATTCTCTAACGGGGCAGGGGCGCGTGCTGTGCCCCACACCGAGCTTCGCTCTGGTGTGCGGGTAGACCGGGTTCCCTGCCCGCATCGCTGCACGAAGCGCTGCAGGCGGGGACTCCCGGCGCCCCGACCATTCAAGGTAAGTCACTTTTTATTTCCTTGCGTGTTGGGAGGTGATACAAAACACCCCAGAACTTAGTCCGGAGCGTTTTCTTTTTTCTTCTTCCGATGGTTGTAGATGAGCGCCGTGATGGTCGCGATGGTCGCGCCGGTCACCGCTCCGCCAAAACCGAGTATTTTCCAGAGTCGCCGCGTGCGCTGCTCGGGTGGATACTCATTGAGCTCTTTCATTTCTGTTGCGCGCGACTGCGCTTCACGCTCCATGTGTTCGTTCCAACCGCTCATGGTCTCGAGCGGCTCAACGACGTTTTTTTTGAGGCGGTCGCCGGTCATGAGATTCGTGAATGCCGACCAGCTCCCGGCGTGGAGAGCGATTTTGATGTGCCGGAGAACGAGACGGGCCATCTCGGACTGGATGCGGGCGCGTTCGCGTGGTTCAAGATCGGTCAGTTTCATTACTCGACCTCCGAGGTGTTTTGAAAAATAGTCTCTGTGGATAGTATACTCCCATTCCTCCCGCGGTGAAAGTTGAAGAAATATATTCCGTAGAGTACACTACGAATGCATCGGTCGCACATCGCAGGGCCCAGAGTAAAACGGTAGTATGCGGTCCTGCCATACTTCGTATAGCGGGATTGCAATTTACAACCTCGTTTTGCTCGGGTACATTTGAAACATTCGCGCTCCGTTAGATACGATGACAACATACGGGCCGGTAGCTCAGCGGTAGAGCACTGCATTTTCACTCCGTTAGACATAGGTTCCCCGTAGCGGGCCTATGGTCCAGTGGTAAGACGCCACATTCGCATTGTGGAGACGCGAGTTCGATTCTCGCTAGGTCCACCAGGAATGTCTAACGGGGCACGTTGCAGGGGTCAGGTTTTTTTCCCTCCTTCGTCCCGAGCCGTGCGAGGTCAAGCACGGAGCAATCCGCCATAGCGTAGCGGAGGCGGACAAATCCCCTCCGGTCCACCCCGTTAGAGTTTTACGCTGTAATTTGCAAATCAGCCCCGTGAATAAAGAGTTTTAGCTGGTTCCATTGTTTTAATTCTTGTAGAATTTGGTTCCAGCTAACTCTAACGGGGTCCACCGAGTCACACTCGGTTACACCGAGTGCGGACGAGGCAGGCGAGTCAGACTCGCCACCGTATTCTATCCCATAGAAGCGACGTGAGACGTTGCACGAATATGAAGAGAGAATTCTTCTACACGTACGTTTTATTTAGCTTGAGAGCAACTCGGCCTCCACTAAACTACTTCAGACGGTCGTGAATGCATACGGTTCGCGGGAACAACACAGTTGCGGCGAAGAATCTGTACTCTTTTTGCGAGACATGTCTGCCTTCTCCGTTCGACGTGTGGTAAGATAGAGTGGGTAAGTGTCCCCACGCGCGTGTTCCGCCGAAAACAAACCAGCACCGAGAAACAGCCGCTCGATGTCCACGTGCCGCGCCGGCCAGGTTTTAGATTCCCGTTCTTTGGACGCGATCGGTCAACGACCGTGAACCTTCGCGAGAAGCTCTATGTCCGGTACCCGCTCGAGGTGCTGGGATTTGCGCTCGTCGTTGCCGTCGTCGTTTTCATCGGTCGCAATGCCATGACCCGCGCCGAGGTCGCCGACTTCCACCCCTCAACGTGCCTTGGAACCTGGCAGAACGTTTCGCTCGCGGAGGGCGTGCCCGAGACATTCGAGGTGGAAGGGATGGCACCCGACGCGTCGAACTCGGCGGAGAGCACGCCGGGCGGCTACCTGGTGTGCGGGGGATTCCTCCCGCCCGACCACGAGCCGCTAGGGGAGATCCAGAGCGTGGTCCTCACGCTCGTCTGGAAGGTCGCGCCGCTCCCGCAACCCGAAGCGCCGCCTTCTCCGCCGCCGAGCGAACCACCCGCTTCAGAGTCCCCCTCTCAACCCGCTGAAACGCCACCTCCGCCGCCGAGCGAACCGCCCCCTCCGGAAGCGCCTCCGCCAGCCGATGGACAGGCTCCAGAACCCGAGCCGCTTTCTCCCGAACCCTCGCCAACAGAACCGCCGCCCCCAGTAGGCGGAGAGGGGCCTCCTCCAGAAGCGCCGCCGCAGGCGTCTCCTCACGTTCGCCCGCTCGCATTCCTCGTCGCCCGAGCGCTTGCGCAGGAAACTTCTTCTTCGGAGCCGGTCACTCCGCTACTGTCGGAACAGCCCCTCTCCGAAGTGCCGTCCCCCGCGCCGCCGCCCGCGGTCGCCGAAGAGACCGAGATTGTGGAACCGGTCGCCACGGTCGCCGAGACATCCTCTTCACCCACGAGTACGCCGCCCGCCGCGCTCCCCGCGGAGGAACCGGAGGTGCAGTATTCGCCGCCCGCGCCGCCCGACGACCACTTTTTCAAGGTGACGTACACACTGAACGGCGCCGCGTGGTTCGAGCTCATCCGGGTGAATGAGGAAAACTGGCCGCACCTCACACTGCTCCTTCCCGTGACCGAATGGGACGAGCTCCGCGATCTCCAGGTGAACATCGAGGAGGTACCGACGACCGCGGCGGGCGTTCCGCGGGCGTACCTCGACGGAATGCTCATCGAGGTGCAGTACGAGCGTCCCGTACCGGCGTCCGAGGCGATCCAGGAGATCGGCGAGCCTGCCGCAGAAGGAGCGATTCCGGAAGAATTAGAGCAGCCAGGCGAGGTGGAGCCGCCGGTCGGCATCATCGATACCATCCGCGAGGCGCTCCTTCGCGAAACGCAGCCCGAGGGGACGGTTTTACCCCCTGCCTCCCCGCCGCCGTTTACAGGTGAGTCGGTCGTCGCTTCGCCGACGAGCGTTATCCAGGACCCGTCGGCGCGGCACGCGTGCGCGGTCACGCCCTTCTCTGCCTCGGTAGAGCGGGGGAGTACGGTCCGATTCGAAGTCTCACTCTCCCCATCCTACGGGGGCGCCCGCTACTCGATCGCGCTGGGAAACCTGCCGCGGGGAATCGCCGCGGCGATTGGCGATGCGTCGGGGAACGCAACCTATTTTGCCAGGCCGACGGTCACCTTCCGCGCCGATCCCGACGCTTCCGTGGCCTCGTACAATATCATTGTCCTCTACCGCGAGACGGAAGAAAGCGGCGGAGAACTTACGGCATCCTGCAAGCTGAACCTCATCGTCTCGGAATAGGTTAATGTATCGACGTCCGACGTCGATATATTTCCGATGATTCTCTATCACGTCCTGAATCGGGGAGTCGACAAGCGAATCGTGTTCCTGGAGAGCGATGACTACGTTCGGGGCGTCCACGACCTCTTTGAGTTTAACGACGTCGAGCAGGTCAATAACCTGACGCACTTTTTCCGTTCCCGCGCCAACGATAGGGACGTCGGACGTCCTTATATTGCGGGTGGGGAGAGGAAAAAGAGGAAATTACTGGTGAAGATCCACGCTTTTTGTTTGATGCCGAACCACTACCATCTCCTTATCTCCGAGGTTGTTGAAAACGGGATGCCGCTTTTCATGAAAAAATTTAATGGCGGGTACGCGAAATACTTCAACGAGAAGTACAAGAGGAACGGCGCGCTCTTTGAGGGGAGATACAAGAGGGTTGCTGTGAAGGATGAGGCGCATTTTATCCACCTTCCGTATTACATACACCTCAATCCGTTAGATCTTGTTGCTCCCGAGTGGCGAGAACGGACACTGCACGCCCCCGGCGTAGCGATGAAATTCCTTTCCTCGTACCGGTGGAGTAGTCACTTGGATTATATTGGCGAGGAGAATTTCCCATCGGTTACACAGCGAGATTTTCTCCTTGGTTTTTTCAGCGGTCACGCCGGGTACAGGCAGGGTGTTACGAGGTGGCTGCAAGCGTTACCGCTCGCTGACGAACCTAGAATGACGCTTGAGTGAATATAAGGACGTCCGACGTCCTTATATTTGGGAGAATTGTACACACGGGGAGTGGGGAAAATCAACTCCGCTCCTGTATACTAAGAAGGAACCGACGCAAATCCGCCAGCCGGCGGAGAAATGCGCGCGGTGGTTTTGGTTAGCAGATTCCGAGAGACAGAGCCCCGTCGTTCCGGTACGTTATGACACTACTCAAACGAGCGTTCACGAACTACTGGAACGGGGCGTCGAATGCGTGGACCGGGGAGCCCTCCTCGACGCTCACCGTGGGCCTTTCCTACGACACGGGGGTCTGGACCGGCATGCACACCTGGGCGTTCGACCTCGCCTTTGAGTCGCTCTCGGGGAAGCTCATGGTCGCGTGGGGGGACGAGACGCCCTCGACCGGCGGCGACCTCTTCTACACTCTGCGGACGGCGGGCGCGGGGGGTTACCTGGAACTCGAAACTCGCGAACACCGCCATCGCCGCTGAGACGGTTACGGTAACGACAAGCACGATGATATGTATGGGGACGACCATTGTAAACGACATCCTGAATTATATCTGTATCGGGAACGAACCCTAATGAACCGTGATGTAGCAAAAAATTTCGTAAGATTCCTTGTAGTCCCGTTTTTTGCGACCTTTCTGTATTTTCAATTTTCCGTACCGATAGTAAATGCCGCATGGTATTCGGGTTCTTGGAGTTACCGCCAGAAGTTCACGATTGACAATACCAAGGTCTCGGGGACCATAAACCTCTCTGACTTCCCCGTCCTCATCGCCGCAACCTCGACCCCCTGGAAGTTCTCGGGCTACGCGGGCGGCCACGTCGGCATCGCCTCCGGCACCGACATTCTTTTCACCTCCTCGGACGGTACCACCAAGCTCGCTCACGAGATCGAGAAGTATGCCTCCTCGACAGGTGAGGTCGTCGCCTGGGTGAAGATTCCCACCCTCTCCACTTCCACGAACACCGATGTCTATATGTATTACGGGAGCGCCACCACAACGGTGCAGGCCTCTAGCACGGGCGTGTGGAATGCGAATTACGTGGGTGTGTGGCATTTGAATGAGGACAACAGCTCGATGACGATTTATGACTCTACCGCGAACGCGATGAACGGGACGAAGGTCTCCGCAACGGATCCCGCCGCCGTTTCAACGGGAACGATTGCCGGGGCACACTGGTGGGACGGTTCCAGCGATACCATCACCATTCCTTACCAAAATATCGGTTCGGCGTCGCTTTCCTACACCCTGTGGGCACGGCGTTCAGGGAGCGGAAATGAACAGCCCCTCTCGTTCATGAACACGCTCGTCCGCATTGCCGGGTCTGCGATTCTTTACTGGCCGAACACTGGCGTCGCTCAGTTCGAGTCCCTCTACACCTGGACGAACAACGTATGGAAACATCTTGCAATCACACAGTCCGGCACGAACTGCGTGATTTACGTTGACGGGAACACGCTCAGCTCAACGACATCGTGCCCGGCGATAGACACCACGAATTACAGCAGCAATAAAATCGGCAGCAATATCTATTCACAGCAGTGGACCGGAGGACTGGACGAGGTCCACATCGCCTCGACCACAATGACCGCCGGCTGGATAAGGACCGAATACAACAACCAATCCTCTCCCTCGACCTTCTACTCCACCTCGACCGAGGAGGCGATCGCAACCTTTACCCAATCCGCCTACCGGTGGTTTTATAACGTGAACGCCACCTCAGTTGGTGCCGCCTATGCAGCGCAGGATACTTCGACGACGCTTGCGTCCGCCTCCTCTACCTTCCGACTGCACATGACACTCCATGTGTCGACAACCGCCGCATCTCCCGGAGCAGATATTTTCAAACTTCAATACTCATCATCAACTGCGGGAGGTTGTGATGCGGCCTATTCGGGAGAAACCTATACTGATGTGGCGACCTCGACTGGAGAAATCAGGTACCACAATAACTCTCTTGCTCCCACAAGCTCGCTCTTTACTGCAACCTCAGGAGAACCTGGTCATAGCACTCATACTACGACCACACAAACCTATGAGGAGCGAAACACGTGGACGGTGACGTCGTCAATTGCAAGCGGCGCAGATGGTATATGGGATTTTTCACTCGTTGATGCTGCTGCACCGCCGGGTACCACTTACTGCTTTCGCGCGGTGAAGTCCGACGGAACGCTTATTAACACCTCCTCGGATACAAAGATCCCAGAGATTAAAACATTTATTGCCTCCACCTTCACGGAGTCCGCCTACGCCTGGTTCGAGAACGTGAACGCCACGAGTGTGGGAGCGCTTCTTACAACCTCGTCCCCTTCGGGAGGTTTCCAAAATAACTGGTATAGCAACTGGCCCTACCGCCAGAAGTTCACGATTGACAATACCAAGGTCTCGGGGACCATAAACCTCTCTGACTTCCCCGTCCTCATCGCCGCAACCTCGACCCCCTGGAAGTTCTCGGGCTACGCGGGCGGCCACGTCGGCATCGCCTCCGGCACCGACATTCTTTTCACCTCCTCGGACGGTACCACCAAGCTCGCTCACGAGATCGAGAAGTATGCCTCCTCGACAGGCGAGCTCGTGGCCTGGGTGAAGATTCCCACACTTGCGACCTCAACCGACACCGTCCTCTATATGTACTACGGAGGCGCGACAACCACCGTCCAAGCTTCCTCAACGGGGGTGTGGGATGCGAATTTCGTGATG
This sequence comes from uncultured Candidatus Saccharibacteria bacterium, assembly GCA_964356055.1. GTDB lineage: Bacteria > Patescibacteriota > Minisyncoccia > UBA6257 > GWB1-50-10 > JAUSKB01. Next base: position 3,303 of record CAYHFV010000018.1, on the reverse strand, counting down.
GTGCAACATTTGGAAGAGGGGAACGTAGCGACCACCACCGACTCAACTTCAAACGCAAAAGATGGCACTAAGGAATCGGCAACCACGCCGAGTGCAATAAGCACGGGTACCATTGATGGCGCGCAAAGCTTCGGTCATCCGAGCGGCGGGTCGATTGCAATTCCCTATACCAATCTCGGAAGCAACCTTACCTACTCTGTGTGGTTCCAGCGCACGGGCGCTACTCAATCGGACCTCATCTCGTATATGAACACCCTTTTCAGAATCGAAGATACATATTTTGCCTATTGGTCCGATACCAGCGGAGGCGGCATCAGTGGTTCATGGACCTCGAGCACTCTTTGGACCTATGGCGCGGTATCGCAGACCGGCACGGCCTGCAACATACTTTGGAACGCGACACTCATCACTTCTGGAACTTGCAGCGCCGTGAATACCGCCAGCTCCAATGGTTATATTGGTAATTCCAACGGATGGAAGTGGCCTGGGAATATTGATGAAGTGAGAATCTCGAATACCGGCCGTTCAGCGGGCTGGCTTGTGACCGAATACAATAACCAATCTTCTCCCTCCACCTTCTACTCCACCTCGACCGAGGAGGCACTCGCAACCGCCCCCCAGGCAGGCACTCCTTTCCGTCTCCGCATGCTCCTCCACGTGGGCGCTGCTGACCTCTCCGCCTCGGGGCAGGACTTCACGCTCCAGTACGCGGGCGCAGGCACCTCAACCGACTGCGCCGCCCCCCATGGCACCCCCCCGACCAACACGCACCTCAATTCCACCTCGACCCACCTCCTCTGGTACAACAACTCCGCCGCGACCTCGGGGAACCCCCTCATGGCCTCCTCGGGCGATCCCACGCACGGCACGGATACGGTGGTGAACCAGACGTACACGGAACAGAACACGTGGACGAACGCGAGCTCGATCATCGCCGCCGGTGCGGACGGCCAGTGGGACTTCGCCTTGACCGTCTCATCGACCGCGCCCACTTCCACAATCTATTGTGTGAGAGCGGTGAAGTCCGACGGCACCGCCCTCGACACCTACAGCACCTACCCTGCGATCAAGACGACTTCATCGGTTGCTACGGCGGCACCACCAATCGTTTCGAATGTGGTCCTGAATTCAGGGGCGAACATCACCTTGAACGAAGGGGTGACCACCTCGATCGCGGTCACCGCGACCGTGACCGACACGAGCGGGTACGCTGATATTTCGTACGCGACCTCGGTTATCTACCGTTCGGGCGTGGCCGCCGCGTGTACCGCGGACGACAATAACTGCTACCGCGTCGCCTCCTCGTCCTGCTCCTTCTCGGGGTGCAGCGGGAACTCGTGCACCGTGACCTGCACCGCGCCGCTCCAGTACTTCGCCGAATCGACTGACGACGCCTCGGCGTTCACCGCGGAGAACTGGCACGCCTCGGTGACCGGCGCCGACCAAGGGGGGCTCACGCACGCCACCTCAACCGCGACCGGCGTCGAGCTGAACTCGCTCTACGCGCTCTCCGTTACCTCGACGATCGCCTACGGCACCATTGATCCGGGACAGAATACAGGAGCGACGAACAAGACCACGACCATTCAGAACACCGGGAACGTCCCCATCGACATTGAACTTTCCGGAACTGACCAGGCGAACGGCACCTACACGATCGCCGCCGCGAACCAGAAGTACGCCTCCTCGACCTTCACCTACGCGTCCTGCACCGCCTGCGGCACTGCCTCGACGAGCGCCGTGGTCACGAACCTTGATATCAGGCGAGCAACTTCTTCCGCGACGACCTCGGACGACCTCTACTGGGGCATCCAGGTGCCGACCGGAACACCACCCCTCACGTTCACCGGGACGAATACCTTTACCGCCATAGCGCAGGTGGGCGTGGGGGTGAACTGGACGCAGGCGACCTCGTCGGCGAACTGGGCGGCGAGGCGAGGGCATGCGGCGCTCGTCTACAAAAATAAACTCTGGGTGCTTGGTGGGTATGATGGAGCAGGAGAGCTGAACGACGTCTGGTATTCAACGGACGGTATCACATGGACGCAGGCGACCTCGTCGGCGAACTGGGGTCCGCGGTTCACTCCCCAAGCCGTCGTCTACAACGAACGAATGTGGGTGCTCGGCGGGTATAGATCAGTTGGCGATTCGAGGTTAAACGACGTCTGGTATTCAACGGACGGTATCACATGGACGCAGGCGACCTCGTCGGCAAACTGGACCGTGAGAAATTCATTCGGCGCGCTCACGTTTAGCAATAAGATGTGGATTGCAGGTGGTAGTATAGGTGGGGGCCAGAATAAAAATGATGTGTGGTACTCAACGAACGGTATCACGTGGACGGAGGCGACCTCGTCGGCGAACTGGGCTCCGCGATCCGCTTTCGCCCAGTCAGTGTATGACGGCAAAATGTGGGTGTTCGGAGGCTCAACCTCAAGCGAGGTGAACGACGTGTGGAGCTCTTCCGACGGTGTGACGTGGACGCAGGCGACCTCGTCGGCGAACTGGGCTGCGCGCCAAGGGCACGTGTCCGCTTCTTTTAACGGCAAGCTATGGGTCTTTGGCGGGAACACCACCGCGACGAAAAACGACGTCTGGTATTCGACGAACGGTATCACGTGGACGGAGGCGACCTCGTCGGCGGGGTGGAGTATACGGTATCAACACGCAGGCGCCACGTACGCTGATGCATTGTGGATGCTCGGTGGATTTGAGAACGGCGCCACGGAAAAGGGCGATGTCTGGTACTCGAATCCGTGAGCGTACAGAAATTAGCCACTAGCCAACAGTCACTCGCCACCAGCATTAGAACGCGAGCGTTTCAGGACCTTCCAGTGGCTAGTCGCTAGGAACTAGAAGCTAGGAGCTAAGAACTAGGAGCTGGGGGATTTGGCATTAATCGGCGTCGTTGCGCGAAAACACTTATCCACAGGGGGAATCATTGTGCGGTCATTGACGGTGTATAATGGAAATGTACTAGCCTAGTGCCATGAGCACAGTCGTCAAATCGTACCTGGTCAGTGCCGCGGCCGTTTTTGGCGTGGTGGTTTTATCCTCATTTATCTTCCAGGTCCCGCTTGCCGTCGAACGGGTCTACGCCGACGGCTCGACCACGACGGTCACGGTGGGGAACTCGGTGCCAACGGTTACGGCGGTCGCCGTTTCTCCCTCTCCCATCGTTTTAAACGAGAACGCGACGACCGCGGTCGCCGTGACCGCGACCATCACCGACCAGAACGGATGCGGTAATGTCATCTCGAGCGGATCAATTCAGTTTGTACTCTACCGCACCAGTGTCGCGGC
>CAYHFV010000017.1:0-12738 GCA_964356055.1 uncultured Candidatus Saccharibacteria bacterium | reverse complement strand
GGTGGGATACGGAAAGTCGACCACAAAATTCTCGACGCTCCCTGAACCGATGGGGGATTCCATTTTCGCGGTGATCGCCGAGGAGCTCGGATTCGCCGGAGCGGCGGTGCTCGTCCTCGTTTTTTTCCTCTTTTTTTGGCGCGGTATTCGCATCGCCTGGCGCGCTCCTGATACCTTTGGCCGACTCCTTGTGTTAGGTTTCACGGTGGTGATCACACTCCAAGCGTTTGTCAATATGGCCGCGATCTCCGGAATCATTCCTTTGACCGGCATTCCGTTGCCGTTTGTGAGCTATGGGGGAACGGCGCTCACGGTCTTTTTGACGATGAGTGGTATCATGGTAAATATCTCCCGATACGGAAAACGATGAGTGAGACACCCGAAACATTTTTGCACAGGAGATCGGCGCCGCGGCTTCGCGAACCGATCGTGGTTCTCGCGGGCGGGGGGAGCGGGGGGCATCTCTACCCGCTCCTCGCGGTTGCGGACGAACTCATCGCGGAGACCGGGGGAAAGATCCGGCTCGCCTATGTGGGACCGCGGCACTCACTTGAAGGAGAGTTTCACGACCGTGGGATCGCTTCATTCGCTATCGCCGGCGGGAAGTTCCGGCGGTACGCCTCGCTCGAGAATCTGCTCGACATTCCACGGCTCGTCGTAAGTTTCGTCCAGGCTTTTACCATTCTCTACCGGCTCATGCCCGACGCCGTTTTTTCGAAAGGCGGAACGGGGGCGTTGCCGGTCGTGGTCGCAGCATGGTTCTATCTCATCCCGATTGTGGTGCATGAATCGGACGCGATTCCTGGCATTTCAAACAAACTTTCAGCGAAACTCGCGAAGCGCATCGCTATTTCGTTTCGCTCTGCGGCTGCTTTCTTTCCGCCCGAAAAAACCGCGTTCGTCGGGAATCCCGTCCGGCGGGAACTCCGCGGCGAAGGGGTAGCACAGTCCACCGCGAAGCAAACGCTCGGGTTCTATCAGAACGTTCCGCTTGCGCTTGTGCTCGGCGGATCGCAAGGCTCGACCCGGATTAATACGTTTGTCGTCGACAACCTTGAAACGCTCCTCACCGAGGTTCAGATCTACCACCAAACCGGCGACGCGAACCTCGAAGAGGTGAAGGCGTCAGTTCGCCCGGTCATGCAACGGGCAAGCGAAGAGCTGCAGCGGAGGTACCGCATCGTTGGCTCATTCGCTCCTGACAAGCTGACTCTCGCATTCTCGGCAGCAGACGTGATACTCTCTAGGGCAGGCGCCGGCGCCATCTACGAAATCGCGGCGTTCCAGAAACCGGCGATACTCGTGCCGTTCCCCGAAGCGGCGCGAAACCATCAGTACCGGAACGCAACGGAGTACGCTGCGACTGGCGCGGCGATCATCGTCGAAGAATCGAACTTCAAACCGCACCTTGTCCTTACGGAACTGAAACAGCTCCTCTCGCGGGTAAGGACCGACCCGACCATTGCCGCCGCGGCCCGGTCCTTTTTTAAACCCGATGCGGCAGCGATTATCGCGAGGGAGGTACTGAAACTCGCGAAGCGCGGATCGCCGGAGGTCAGTTGGTAAGCGCGTTTTTATCCACGCACCTCCCTAGAACACCAAAAGAAGTGAGGTTGCTGATATAAAGTTCGTGGGGCTCCACAAAGTGCCGGAGCGGGGAGTATAATGAACCGACGATGAAAGTGCGGGTCCGCTTTGCGCCGTCTCCGACCGGACCGTTCAGCTTGGGAAATGCACGAACGGCGCTTTTTAATTGGCTTTTTGCTCGTCACGAGGAAGGTACCTTTCTCCTCCGCATCGAGGACAGCGACCGGGAACGGTCGAAGCCCGAGTACGAGCGGGAGCTCGTGGATGCGCTCGCGTGGCTCGGTTTCGCTTCAGACGAACCGCTCGTCCGACAGAGCGAGCGGCTCGACCGTTACGAACGGCACCTCACAACCCTCATTAACGAACGGAAGGCATACTGGTGCTTCTGCACGACTGAAGAACTCGATCTTGTTCATGAGGCACAGCTCGCGCAGGGACTGCCGCCAAAATACAAGGGAACATGTCGCGCGCTCACGGACGAGGAGGTTGCATCGCGGCGCGCGACGGGGACGCCGGCAGTCGTCCGTTTCAGAATGCCATCGCATACCGTGAGCTTCACCGATCTTGTCCGGGGACGCGTCGAGTTCAATACCGACCTTATCGGCGACATCATCATTGCGCGAGGGCTCCGCGACCCGCTCTATAACTTCGCAGTCGTGGTGGATGATCACGAGATGGACATCACGCACGTTATTCGGGGAGAGGACCACCTTTCAAACACGCCGAAACAGATTGCGCTCTACAACGCCTTGGGATGGGAGCATCCCCAATTCGCGCACCTTCCGCTCATCCTGGGGCCCGATCGCAAGAAGCTCTCCAAACGGTTCCTCACCGCTTCCTTACTCGATTACCGCCGCGAAGGGTACCTTCCCGAAGCGGTGCTGAATTTCCTCGTTCTTTTGGGGTGGCATCCGGTTCAGGACCGAGAGATTATCTCTCTGCCTGACATGATCAAAGAATTCTCACTGAAGCGGGTACAGAAAGGAGGAGCGGTGTTCAACCCCGAGAAGCTCGATTGGCTGAACGGGGCATACCTCCGCGCGCTTTCACCCACCGCGCTCACCGATCGCCTCCTTGATTTTCTCCCCCCCGCCCTATTTCCCGACCGCACCTTCCTTGAAAAGGCGGTAATGCTCGAACGGGACCGCATGAAAAAATTCTCGGAGTTTACCACGCTCGCGGCGTTCCTATTCAAGCTGCCGGACTATCCGCCATCGCTTCTCATTTGGAAACAGAACCACCCTGCGGTGACGAAGCGAATACTTGAGTCCCTTCTCTCTGCGCTTTTGCAGATCGAAAGGAATAATTTCACGGCCGCGACAGTCGAGCGCGTGGTGACGCCGATCGCAGAGACCGAAGGAAGGGGAGAGGTGCTCTGGCCTTTCCGGGTCGCGCTCTCGGGACAGGAGGCGTCGCCAGGTCCCTTTGAGCTTGCCGACACCCTCGGGAAAGATGAGATCGAGCGTCGTGTCCGAATCGCGATTGCAAAACTCGAGCGGCTTTCATAGCTTCTGCGCTTCCTCAATGTGGATAACCGGTATGCGACTGACCCCCCACACATTCTTTGTAGTGCTTCTTCTCACAGGTATGGCGGTTGTAGTTCCCGCGCCGCTTCGCGCACACGACGGGGACGATAAGGGACTCGACGGCTACCTACGCGAAGATCTTTTAAAAGAAATTGGAGACCATCCCGATCTGCCGCGTGGCGGATCGCTCGATGATTCGGGAGGACCGCCCACTACGCTTCGCGATCTCATCGAACTGAAGGCGAAGGAACTGCAGGTGATTCAGACCCAACGGAACGCGGTTCAAAAGGACCTCGACGAGCTCGCAAAGTCGAGCGCGGGTCTGAAGCGCGAGCTGAACCTCATCGACGGCAATATCAACCAGCTCAATTTTTCCATCAAAGCGAACACGCTTACTATCGAGAAGCTTGATCTTGAAACGAAAGCGCTCGAAAACGACATTGCTGATTTTGAGCGGAATATCAGCGGCAAGAAACAACTGATGGCGAAGCTCTTCCTCGAACTCCAACAGCGGGAACACGAGAATCTCCTCATCATGTTTCTGAAGAGCAAGAGTTTGAGCGAGAGCGTCACCGAGGCGCAGAATCTTGTAACGGTGAACACCACCCTCTCGAGCTCGATCACTGAATTCAAACGGCTCCAGGCAGAACTCTCGAGCGCCCGCGATGCCGCCGAAGAGAAGCGGCGCCGTAAGGAGGTGCAGCAGGTAGGACTTTTGAGCCGCCAGACCATCGTGAAAGAGCAGAAGACTGAGAAACAGCGGTTCCTTTCCGAAACAAAGAACAAAGAGAGCGTGTACCAGACTCAGCTCTCTGAACTCAAGCGAATCCAGGACGATCTCTCGGAAGAGATTGGGAAATACGAGACCGAGCTCCGCAAGAACATCGATCCGAATCTACTGCCGCTGCCGCGCCCCGGCGTGTTCATTTGGCCCGTCGACGGCGGGTCTCTGACCCAGGGGTATGGCCGGACGGCATTCGCGCTTCGCACTTACCGGAGCCAGTGGCACAACGGCATCGATATCGGCGCCCCCTTAGGAACCGAGATCTTCGCTGCGGAGAATGGCACCGTCATCAACGTGGGCAACCAGGACGCGTACCGCGGCTGTTACAAGGCCGGGTATGGGAAGTTCATCGTGGTGAAGCACACGAACGGGCTCACCACGCTCTATGGCCACCTCTCGGGGTACATTGTTTCGATTGGGCAAGCAGTAGCACGGGGGCAGGTGATCGGCTATCTTGGTAGAACTGGATGGGCGACCGGCCCCCATCTCCACTTTACGGTCTTCGCGTCGCAGACGCTCGCGCCGGCGAAGCCCGGGATGCCCGAGGGGACGCGGGGAACGAACGTATGCGGCCCGATGCCGGTCGGCGGCGACCTAAATCCGACCCTCTATGTCGACACCAGCCGCTGAAGTCGTGACTCCCACCGTTTGGAACGAACGTATTCGCCATCGCGGCGGATCATTCCTGCAGTCGTGGGAGTGGGGCGCGTTTCAGGAGTGGCTCGGACGTCGCACGTTCAGGATCACGGGAAGCGGCGTACGCGCGCTCGTTCTCCGCTACGACCTGCCGCTCGGTTTTTCATACCTTTATCTCCCGCGCGGCCCCGTAAGCGCCCGTCTTACCCCGGATGCCCTCGCGGCGCTCTTGGCCGAGGTGAAACGCGTCATTTCCGGTACGCCACTCTTCGTTCGGATGGAGCCCGTGGGGGATATCCCTGCTGACCGAATTGCCGAAACGATGAGGCAGAGTGGTTTTGTTCGCGCCCCCGATGCGCAACCGAGTCTTATACGGGTCATCGACCTTTCAAAATCAGAAGAAGCGCTCCTTGCTGGTATGGAACACGATACTCGCTACGCTATTCGATCAGCGGGGAGGAGGGGGGTCACGGTCCGCGTTGTTGCGGAAGCAGACGCTCGCCGCGCCGCATTTCCAATCTTCTGGGAGCTTTTTCAAGACACCGCGCGCCGCCACCAACTCACCAATTACTCCGAGCGCTACTACCATGAACTTTTTTCGATGGAGGGGGAGTGCGCTCCACTTCTCCTGCTTGCTGAGTGTGAGAATCGGTGCATCGCCGCCGCGCTCTCCGTACTTTTCGGATCGGAAGCGGTTTACCTCTATGCCGCCTCCCGGTCGGGGTACGGAAAGTGGAATGCCCCCTCGCTCGTGCTCTGGGAACTCATCCGCGCGGCGAAGGCTCGGGGCTCTATGACGCTCGACTTGGGGGGAATAAGCGACACGAAGCCCGCGTGGCGGGGGTTGACTGCCTTCAAACGAAGTTTCGGAGGAAACGATGTCGAATTCGCCGGAACGTGGGACCTGCCTCTTCGGCGCCCGTGGTATGTGTTCTACCGCATCGCAACCTCCCTCCGCACACTATAGACAAATTAACCGTTTTATTTCATTCTATACCGTCGTTATAGGACGGTGGTATACTGAAAGTATCATGAGCATGCCGTGGACGGTCTTCTGTGCACTCATGGTCATCGGTATCGTAATGCCGGCGGCCATGGTCGGGGCACAAATGACCTCGCCGCAGGTTCCGGATATCACACTGCCGTCGGACCCTTCTGAATTGCCGCGGGTCATCATACACGGGCTCTCACGAGGGCTCGAATTCATTGGTATTGACCTCGAATCGTACCCGTCGCTTAGGTCGGCCTTGGACGGGCTCCTCGGCCTCCAGATGGTCCGGTTGGACAGCCTCGGAGGCCTCACTAACCTCGGGGAGCGGGTGAACAGGGCGGTCGAAGGCCTTATAGGCGTTGATCTGCGGGGGGTTGCACGATTTGTCGTAGGCTTCATTTTAGGCCTCTTGGACAAGGGAATCGCACTCATAGAGAAGAGTGTCTGAAGTAGGAAAAAGCCTCTGTAAATCGAAAATAAGGCGATTTTAGGGGTATCTGGAGGAGCAACACTATAGAAGAGGGGGGAAACTGCCCCCTTTTCTTTCCGCTTATATATGTCGCAAAAGGTATATTGTGCGACAGTATAATAAACAAAAAGAGAGGGATTTTCTCCCTCTCCCCTTTCTCTCTTATATGTCTGATTTACTTTTCGCCCTCCTTCAAAAAGAGACAGAACAAACTTTCCGGAAGCGGCGAACGTACCACGAATCCTACAACGCGAACTTCTCGTTTGATGGACAGCGAGGAGCGTCTCTTATCAATAAGAACCTCTTTAATCGGGTAAGTTTCCCCTACCCCAAGGGAATCGATACTGAAACCCTGTGTTGACGAAAGGCTCGCCGTACTCGCTGACCGCCTCAAGTTGTTTACAATAGCCATTCCCGCTACGAACGGATTGGAGGCGTTCATGATAATGAGCACGTTCGACGTTTCCCTGTCAATAGGGTACCGCACAGCGTACGCGGGCATGATCTTTCCTTCCTTTCTTGATTAGAGCGTAACACCAAGCGACAACGTTACACCGTAGAGTCGGAGTGCGTCAGTAGCGATCGACCATTCGTGTGCGCGGGGCGCCTTGTTATTGTTGATGTCCCACGGACCCGCAAGTGTTGGGCCGTACGAAAAATTCGATACGACCGAGTGAAATGCACTGATTCCGATATATGAACGTTGGTTGAGAAAGTACCGAACGCCAAGAGTCAGATCGGTTGCCGGTAGCCACACTCTCTCTTTCGTCGAAAAGTGAGAGCTGCCAACATACTGAAATTCCTGGTAACGCCCTCCGGAAATGATAACGTCATCAACATCACTAAAATCCCCCTTGTGTACAGCTTCGCCAAAGGCGAGCGATTGATTAAAGCCCGCATCAACGCAGAACGCCCCGAGGTGATGCGAAATCGTCGCCCCGATGGAGGGGCCTCCACAGAACGAGTATTCCGATTCCGTGACCGTTGAGAGCGTCACCTCGTTATTGAAGTAGGTGTCCGCCTCTGGGATTTTGTAGATCAAGAGACGCGCCCGTTGTGTTTCTCCAACGGTCAGCTCATAGCGCGGATAGAGCAACCGAGCGCCGAGAGAAACGGAAACATCCGTCGCTCCCTCGATAATCTTTTTTACGGCGAAAACATCTCCGTAGAAGAGCACGACACGGTCACGTCCAAAATAGGAAATGGGCGAAACTCCGCCGGGAGCATCAACATTCCGTAAAGGAAATATATTTGATTTCCACAGCTTAACCCACGTGAAGGCATCGCCGGAGTGCACTTTTCCCGCCACCCGGCTCCTCGTCTCGAGGTGAGTGTAACGAATCCCGAACGCAATGCGATCTTCAGGAAATGCGTTCCAGCGCACCTCGCCGCCAAATCGGATCGCTGTTTCGGTAGGCAGTTCGATCGGTTCAGTGACATAACGGTACACAACCTTACCAAGAAGCTCGTTCCCCTCTTCGTGGTACCGTACGATCTCTCCGATTTGCCGTGGCATCCCAATAGTTTCAAGATGCGCACTGATAACAAATAAGCATGAATCTTGTGCGTGTGCCGCAGGACCAACTGCACACAGGGCACACAGCGCGATAACAACAAACCCGTGGTAATACATCCCCTCCTCCTTTTTGTGGTATGTGATTGTAAAGTACTGCCGAGAGAGAGGATACAATATAGTGATATACCCGTCAAGTTTCCTTGACGATAATTGTGTCATTCCTCGCCCCCTGTTACTATGATGTTCAACGCACGAGTATGAACGAATTTGATTCTCCGGAGAAGTTCATGGAAGCTTGCGGGTACGTTGTGGGTGACCTCTGGTATCCTCGGGTCACAAAGATCGTGGAGATCAAGGCGAAGCCGGCGCTCTACCGTTTCTACGGACGAATGGCGAGTTTTGCCGAGGGCGAGCGGGTGAAAAATCGGTCGGCCTCTGAGGGAACGGCGATTCACGAGGCGGCGGAGGCGATCCTCCTTGGAAAGGAGCCGACAATCCCCTCCTCCATTGCGCCGTCCCTCGTGGCGTTCCGGGAGTTTCTCGCCACGCGACGCATCGTGGTGCATCCAGAGTTCGTTGAACACCGTCTCGCGAATCACGACGAGCGGTACGCGGGCACGCTCGACGCCATTGCCGATATTGATGAAAAAATCGGCGTGCTCGACCTTAAGACCTCGCTCGAAATTTACCGCGACTATAATCTGCAAACAGCGGCGTACTTCGCCGCCATGCAGAACATCGTTCCACGCCTCGAGACGCGCTGGATACTCCGCATCGATCAGTATCAGAAATGCACGCGCTGCGGCGCCATTCTGCGCACAAAAGGCGGAACGCCGAAAGTGCGGACAACGTTTGGAAACCCGTTCATGCGCGCCTGCACGCACGAGTGGGGTCCCACCGAAGGGACAGTGGAGTTGCAGGAGTTCCCGGAGTGGCAGGGCGATTATCAGGCCTTCCTCGGTGCTAAGAAGCTCTGGGAGTGGGAGAATGAAGCGTGGTTGAAGCGGGTCGGATACCTTTAAACTTACTCCACCGAGACGATAGTGAAAATCCGGCCGTTCACGCTCACCACATCCCCGGCCCTTTTTCCTACGAGCGCCGCCCCGAGCGGTGCCTTCTGCGAGAGGGCGGTATAGGGTTCCCTACGAACGACGACGGTGACGCTCCTTACCTCCGGCAGGAGGAAGAGGGTTTTCGATTGGTGCGCCGCGTCTTCGATGCGGACGACGGAACCGACTCCGACCGCGGTGTCCGGGCCGCCCCCGAGCTCGAGGTTCGCGAGTGTGGTAATGCTCTGCGTGTAGGTTTCAATGGCGGCGCGGAGGTTCTCATGGAGCGTATTCATCTCGTACCGCGTTTGATCGCTATGCGATTCCATGGGCGACGGCGCTTCCACGGCGTGCGCGTGCACCGCGCTCGCGTTTCGTTCCGTGTCGCGCTTCTGCCGCTCGAGTTCAGCGATGACCGCGGCAAGAATCAGTTTTTTATCAATATTATTTTCAGTCATTGGGTACGCATCCGAACCGCAAGCGCGAATTGGTCAAAATATTTTTGTAAATCGCCGAGAGAACTGCCGTAGAGTTTTCCGCCGTAGAGAGCGTCGCAAAACACCTCCCGCGCCCGGGCGATTTCCCACCGTCGACCCTTCCAACGGGAATCTTGTAGGGTAAGGTCAAAAAGATCAAGCGCACGGTCCCGTGCTCCCTGAAACCGTTCTCCATCCTTCCCCTCAGCTTGGCGTGCGCGCGAAATCTCGCTTCCGATGTTTCCTAACTGTTCAGCAAGCGGAAGAACGAACCAATTGCCTGCGGCTAATTCTTTGTGGATAAACGCCACATCAATTCACAATAAGTTTTTTGACGACCGCAATAATTCTTTCTCGCGTTGCAGTATCGTTGACGCCGCGCGAGCGGTTCCCTAGCGACGGTTTGAGATTGATCATGGAATCAAACTCGATCCATTCACCTTCCGGCTTCTGTGGGTAGAGATTGATTCCCCAGGTGTTTTGACGCAATGAGCCTTCTTCTTCAGTGAGCAGCACCTCCTCGTCGGCGTGCAACTCTCCGCCGATCGCCATGATCCCCTGCTCGACATCAACTACTGCCTTAACAAGGTCGCCGAACCCCGCGCTCGCTATCTCTGCAATTTCCGTCTTTTTGATTGGCGTTTTTACTATCTTGATAGACACAGTCACATTGTAGCACGTACGCCTCTATGGAACCTTTATTCGTTTTCATTGTGGATCATGCAAGTTGCCTCAAAATTTCTGCAGCTTCCTTCGGCTTACCCCTCCCAATAGGAAAGTAGCAGGGAACGATCGGAGTGCGTCGTTCTAAGGTGGCCTCACATACCTTTTCTCTCTTTTGCCCATACCAGTACTTGGACAATTTCACGTTTCTTCCGGTAAGTGTTTTATACACCAGTCCGCCGAATGCAACGATTTTTTTTGGATTCACGATTCTAATCTCCTCTGCCAGTAGTTTCGTCTGGTCTTTTATCACTCGGCCGCTCGGGTACGCGCTATAGTCATAACAACACTTCACGACATTGGTTAGAAACAATTTGTTCCGAATCAGCTCGCGCTGGACCAATTTTGTGTGCTTGCTGTTCCAGCCCGATCGTAGCGGCAAGCTTCGTGCGACTTTTTGGTCGATCAATCCCCCCTCCGCGAGCACTCTCCAGAACTGTCGCACGCCGATGAATGGGAAACGGGGACCGTGGTAACCGTGGTGAGCGCTCACGTTTCGGTGAGTCGGGTTAATCAAAATCAGCATCAGCTTTGGGTTCAGTGTCCCGTACCCGTGAATATGCTGTAATTTATTCCCGCTCGCTTTGCAGAAACTGCACCTATCCACCCGTTGATACAATTTATTCAATTTTGTGTTCCTCATGACCCGTGACATCTCTTAAACTTCTTCCCTGATCCGCACCAGCAGGGGTCGTTTCGACCGATCCGCCGGCTGGCGGACTTCGCGCTCGGCGGGGGTACTCCGCCGGCCGGCGGACGCCGCTCTGCCTGCCGGGCGACGTTCTGTTTCAGCTTTTCAAAATCAATCTCGAGGAGCGGAAAGATGGTGTTCCAGAGGAGGGCGTTCGCGCTCGCGGTGAGCGTCTGGTAAAGGTGGTACGCTTCGCGGCGGTACTCGACGAGCGGTTCATGCTGACCGTACGCACGGAGACCGACCGTCTCCCGCAATCCCTCGAGGTTCTCAAGGTGATCGATCCAGAGGGCGTCCAGGATCTGCACTATGTGGCGCGCCGCGATCAGTGCGCGTTCCGGCTCGAGTGTTTCCGGAACCGCCGCGAGCTTTTTCTCGATCTCCGCAAGTTTCGCCTCGCTCCCCTCTTCCCCTTCCGGGAGCATCGCCCGTTCGCCGGCGGCATGCGATTCGAGCGCTTCGAAGAGGAGCGGACGGATCTCATTCTTCGCACCAGCCGCGAGGAGGAGCGCGCGGCGGCGGTAGATGGCGCTCCGCTGCTTGTTCAAGACATCGTCGAAATCGAGGAGATGCTTTCGGATGTCGAAATTCGCGCCCTCCACCTTTCCCTGCGCCTGGTTCACTGCCTTTGAGACCATCCCGGACTCGATCGGAACCTCATCGGGGAAATTGACCGCCTCCATCAGGCGCTTCACGCGGTCGCCGCCGAAGATGCGCATAAGGTCGTCCTCGAGCGAGAGAAAGAACCGGGATGAGCCGGGGTCGCCCTGCCTGCCCGAGCGCCCGCGGAGCTGGTTATCAATGCGGCGCGCCTCGTGCCGCTCGGTGCCCACGACGTGCAGGCCCCCGAGCTCGCGGATCTTTTCAGCCGCCGCTGCATCAGGCGGGTTGCCGCCCAGGATGATGTCCACTCCGCGCCCCGCCATGTTCGTCGCGACCGTTACGGCGCCAAGCCTCCCCGCCTGGGCAATGATGGAGCCCTCGCGTTCGTTGTTCTTTGCGTTCAAAACCTCGTGTGGCACGCCCGCGCGCGTCAAATGTCCCGAGATGATCTCGTTGTTCGTGATGGAGGTGGTGCCGATCAAGATTGGCTGTCCCTTCTCGTTCAACTCCTTCACTTCGCGGGCGATCGCCGTGTACTTCGCTTCCTTCGTGCGATAGACGGCGTCCGGGGCGTCCACCCTGATCATTGGTTTGTTCGGCGGTATCGAGATGACGTCGAGGTTGTACACCTTATGGAACTCCTCGGCGGAGGTCTGCGCGGTGCCGGTCATGCCCGCGATTTTCCTGTAGAGGCGGAAATAGTTCTGAATGGTGATCTGCGCGTAGGTGCGGTTCTCCTCGCGCACCGAGACCCCCTCCTTCGCCTCGATCGCCTGGTGCAGGCCTCCCGAGTAGCGCCGCCCGTGGAGGATGCGCCCGGTAAATTCGTCGACGATGATGACCTCGCCGTCTTTCACGACGTAATCCTTGTCGCGCTTGAAAAGCGCCTTCGCTTTGAGGCATTCGTTCAGGTAGTGCACGAGCCGGGCGTTCTCGGGATCGAAGATGTTCTGGACGCCGATCATCTTTTCCACCTTCTCGATGCCCGGCTCGGTGATCGATGATGTCTTCCGTTTCTCGTCGACCGCATAGTCCTCCTCCGGTTTCAGGTGCTCTACGATGCGTGCGAACGTTTTGTAGAACTGGCTCGAGGCGGCATCCGGCGCCGCGATGATGAGCGGCGTGCGCGCCTCGTCGATCAAGATCGAGTCCACCTCGTCAATAATGGCATAGTTGAGGAACCGTTCCGTCGCCAATGGATTGGAGCCACGGCCTCCGATAGAATCGTCGGAATGTCGGGGCTGAACCTGCGCCGCGGTATCGAGCGCGAGGTTGTCGCGGAGGTAATCGAATCCGAACTCGTGGTTCGTACCGTAGGTGATGTCCGCGCGGTAGGCCTCGGCGCGGGTCACGGGACGGAGAAACTCTTCCACGACGTGGAATCCGCCGACCTGGTCACGCTCGCGGTCGAGGGTTGCTCCAGCGAACTCGGGGTCGTACCGATACGCGGCGTCGTGCACGATACACGCGACCGAAACGCCGAGCGCATGGTAGACCTGCCCCATCCAGACGGTATCGCGGCGGGCGAGGTAGTCGTTCACGGTCACGATGTGCACTCCACGCTCGGCGAGGGCGTTCAGGTACGCGGGAAGGGTGGCGGCGAGGGTCTTACCCACCCCCGTCAGCATAAAAGCGATAATCCCCAGAATGAAGACGCATCCGCCCAATCAAAGGACGTCGAAATGGC
>CAYHFV010000016.1:9914-13428 GCA_964356055.1 uncultured Candidatus Saccharibacteria bacterium | reverse complement strand
AACCTTCGACGCGATCTTCTCGATCTCTGCCTTTGAGCATATCCCCGACCTGGAGAACGCTCTGCGAGAAACTCTGCGGGTCTTAAAAGTAGGGGGTGTTCTTTTCTTTAAACCGGCTTGGCAGGTGCGGCCGTGGGCGGCGAATGGGTACGTTGTCCGCCCCTATGGAGATTTTGGTATAGAAGGCAAACTCATAAAATTTTTCATACCGCTCCGAAATTGGTTAACGTTCCGATTGTTGTACATTGTTCCCCAGAGAATTTGGCGAACGGGTCGATACCTTGCACACAGAAAAACAACGGAACAGCTGGAGTACCGGCGACTCAAGCCAAACTACGAGAAATTCTGGGATCCTGACTCCGACGCATGTAACTCAATTGATCCCCACGCGATGATTCTCTGGTTCCGCGCTCACGGGTGCGCGGTACTGAATTACCCGAGCCTCCGGCGAGCCTTCCTTGTGCGTTCCAATTCCCTTATAGTGAGAAAGCTTTCTGATTTGAAGCCGTGACAGTCTGAATATGTTTGTGGAGAACTAGACCGCGTCACGGCAGGCAAGTACCATGTATATTCCTCTCCTAGCGCGCATTCGGTTGCGGATCGTTCGGTGGCATATTGCTACATTGAATTTCTTTCTGAGCGCTCTCGAGCGGTTTTTATTTTCTCCACCGCTCCCTGCAGTTCGGAATGTTTTGGTTTTCAAGGTGGGTAACATCGGCGACACCATTTGTGCCGTACCGTCCCTTGTCGCCATCAGGCGTTTCTATTCCCGCGCAACCATTTCATTACTCTCGTCCCCGGGTGAGTTCGGGATGGCAGGCGCCCAAGAACTGCTTGCTGGCGCCTGGTATCTCAACCATTTGAAGATCTACTATCCCGAGAATATCCGATCCCGCTCGGAACGGAAGAGGTTTCTACAGGAACTGAAGAAGGAACAGTATGACCTGTTCATCCAGCTACCGGACGATTTGGCGAACCTCCGGACGCTTTTGCGAAACATGATCTTTACTCGATTAATCGGCGTAACGCACGCCTTCGGGTTTAGGATTCGAACGGTTCAGCTGTTCAAAAAAACGCAGGTTGACTACATGACCCAGCGCACTGAGGTTGAAAGTCTACTGGACCTACTGCGGGAAAATGGAGTAACGGTCAAGGGTGTGGAGTACGATTTCGCCATTCTCGAGGACCACAAGAAAAAGATCACTGACCTATTGACAGGTCAATGGGGGAGCCGAAATGGGGATTCGCCACTCGTGGTCCTGAATCCTGGAGGAAAACGGAGGGCGAATCGATGGCCCGCGGATCGTTTCGGTGAAGTGGGGAGGTACCTGCAGGAGAAATACGGCGCGCGGATCGTTATCATCGGAGGTCTAGAGGACGTTCCGAGTGCCGAAGTGATTCAGGGACACGTGAATCCGGAAAATTTACTTCTCTTAACTGGTCGGTTGGGGTTACTCGAAACTATGGAACTCTTGAAACGAGCTGATTTCCTAATTTCCAATGACACTGGGGCCGTGCACATGGCTGCCGCGATGGGATTGCCGGTGGTCGGGCTCTACTGTACACGGAACGTCTTCGGACGGTGGTTTCCCTATGGCGCGGGTCACGAGATCGTCTACCATAAATTCTTGAACTGCGACTACCGAACGGAGGAGTGTATCAAAAGAAGCACCGAAGCGATTTCCGTGGAGGAAGTAAAGGACGCGTGCGACCGCCTCGTCGCACGGCGGTGATGTATTTGAATTGATAAAGTGAACAGGTAATAATTACTGCGCAGATATCCATGTGTACCAGAAATTTCATTGCTGGCGAACATACAATGCCCGGATTTATTAAAAATTGTCGAATGTGCGGGAGTGAGTTTTTAACGCCTTTTTTTGACTTAGGGCTACAGCCTCTTGCTAACTCCCTTCCCGCGACCCCAGATGAACAAGAGGATTTTTATCCACTTTCTCTAAGCTGGTGCCCCAACTGCAATCTTATCCAGCTGAATTATACGGTTGACCCAAAAGCATTGTTCACCGAGTACGTCTGGGTTACCGGTACCTCTGGGGTCGCGCGGAAGTTTGCAGAGATCTTTTCCGAGGAGCTCATTGCACGCGCGCCAAAAAGAGAGGATGGGTACGTTCTTGAGGTCGCATCGAATGACGGAACATTTCTCTTCCCTTTCATTAAAAAAGGGTACCGCGTGTTGGGCATTGACCCGGCTGAGAATATTGCGGAGATGGCGACGCAGGCCGGCGCTCCGACGCTCTGCGCATTTTGGAACGAAACCGAGGCCCGAACATTGGTTTCGAAACGGGGAAAGGCGAAGATAATATTTGCCCGGAACGTTTTACCTCATGTGGCGAACACCGTTGATTTTGTGGAGGGCTTAGCCCTGGCTCTTGATCGCGACGGCCTGCTCGCGATCGAGGCCCACTACGCAAAAATTATTTTAGAAGAACTTCATTACGACTCCATTTATCACGAACACCTGTGCTACTTCACCTTGAAAAGCCTAGAGAATCTCCTGAACGCCTCCGGCCTCTTTGTTTTCGATCTTAAGACAAGCCCCATCAGCGGGGGCTCCATCATCGTCTATGCGAAGAAAAGCAGGAGCGCCGAAAGTGCCGTGCTTAAAAATTATCGAGAAGACGAAGAAAAAACGGGAGTGAATTCACTTGCCTCGTGGCAAGATTTCGCCGCCCGCTCCGTATCCCACCGGGATAAACTGAACGGGATCCTTGATCATATGAAAAAGTCAGACCCACACGGGCTCGTAGCCGGCTATGGCGCTTCAGCTCGGAGCTCGACGCTCTTGAACTTCTGCGGCATAAATAACACTCATGTGCCGGTCATCGCCGACAAGAATCCCTTGAAGCAGGGAAGGTACACTGCTGGTTCTAAGATACTGATAGAAAAGCCGGAATCGGTGATGGCCCGCAAGCCCACCACTGTTTTCATACTGGCCTGGAATTTCGAGGAGGAGATCGTCAAATATCTCCGGGATGACCTCGGCTTCAGGGGAACCTATATTGTTCCTTTACCTAAAGAGCCACGTATCGTGAGAGACTAAGATGAAGATCCGCGAGAGAAAACTCAACGGGACTTTTGAAATAGAACTCGAACCGCATGAAGATGCCCGGGGATTTTTCGTCCGGACCTACGACAAAAAGGTTTTTGGGGAGTTCGGCATCGCCCGCGAATGGGTCCAGGAAAACGAATCCTTCTCAAGAAAGAAAGGAGTCATCCGCGGACTCCATTTCCAGTATCCGCCCCACTCGGAGGGCAAGCTTATGCGGGTCTCGTCGGGAAAAGCATTTCTCGTTTGGGTTGATTTGAGGAAAAGCTCGCCGACCTTGGGAAAGTGGGACTCGATGGAGATTTCTTCCGAGAACAAGAACATGATCTACACCCCGCGTGGGTTCGCGAACGGCCTCTGCACGTTGAGCGACGACTGCACCCTTCTCTATAAAATGGACAACTATTACCATCCCGAGCTGCAGGACGCAATCCTGTGGAACGACTCGGA